>NZ_ATDK01000412.1 GCF_000444135.1 Pseudomonas avellanae BPIC 631 | reverse complement strand
TGGCCAAACTGGATCGTGATGCGTTCTTCAATGCTGAGTTCATGATATGACATAGGTTCACCGTACCGGATTGGTCAGGTGTTGCGCTCAGTTTTTGCCGCCGCCCTTATATGAATAGTTGGTTGATCCTGGCTAGCGGACATTAACCATCCAGAGCGATGGCAACATAATCAATCTGGACGCACTCTGGACTGGAGTTGGAGGGTGAGGAAAATTCATTGTGGAACTCTACGCTTGGCGACGACCACGTATAGCTTTGTAAAACCATCTAATGGCCAGAAGCACATAGGATACCTAGATTATGCAAATAAAGAACAGTCATCTCTCTTCAGCTTCAAGAATGGTGCAGAATACTTTTAATTCATCGCCTAAGATAGAGGCAACTAATACAATAGCAAAAAATAATGAACCCGCTGCGCTGAGCGCTACGCAAACCGCAAAGACACACGAAGGCGATTCAAAAGGCCAATCCAGCAATAACTCTAAATTGCCCTTCCGCGCCATGAGGTACGCTGCATACCTTGCAGGCAGCGCCTACCTCTACGATAAAACTGCCAATAATTTTTTTCTTTCTACCACTTCTCTGCATGATGGCAAATGTGGTTTTACCAGCGATGCCAGGCTTAACGATGCACAAGACAAAGCGCGAAAGCGCTACCAAAGCAACCATAGCAGCACTCTTGAAAATAATAACTCGCTTTTAAGCCCGCTTAGGCTTTGCGGAGAGAATCAATTTTTAACGATGATTGATTATCGTGCGGCAACTAAAGAGTCCCTATCTGACCTAGTCGACACCGAACAAGCGCACTCATCAATTCTGAAGAATATTATGTGCCTGAAAGGTGAACTTACCAATGAAGAAGCAATAAAAAAACTCAATCCGGAAAAAATACCAAAAGACTTTGACCTTACAAATAGCGAGGCCTATATAAGCAAGAACAAATATTCTTTGACTGGCGTTAGAAATGAGGAAACGGGATCTACTGGTTATACATCTCGTTCTATCACAAAGCCATTTGTGGAAAAAGGCCTGAAACACTTCATAGAAGACACTCATGGCGAAAAAGCTCTCACGCCCAAGCAGTGTATGGAAAATCTTGATAACTTACTTCGAAAGAATATCACGCTCAACAGTGATTCCCAATTCGCAGCAGGCCAAGCACTTTTGGTTTTCAGACAGGTCTATGCGGGTGAAGACACTTGGGGTGATGCGGAACGGATCATATTGAAAAGTCATTATAATCGAGGCACTGTACTCCAAGACGAAGCTGATAAAATAGAACTAAGTAGGCCGTTCTCAGAGCAAGATTTAGCAAAGAGTGTGTTTAAGAGGAATACCAGCATTGCAGGGCCGGTGCTCTACCATGCATATATTTATATACAAGAAAAAATCTTCAAGCTACCCCCCGATAAAATAGAGGATTTGAAACATAAATCAATGGCAGACTTGAAAAACCTACCTTTAACTCATGTAAAACTTATTGATTCAGGGGTAGGATTTGAAGACGCCTCTGGATTAGGAGACTCGTTTACAGCTCTCAACGCGACGTCCTGTGTTAATCACGCAAGAATAATGAGTGGTGAGGCCCCCTTGTCAAAAGATGATGTTGTGATTCTGATAGGTTGCCTAAATGCCGTATACGACAATTCGAGCGGAATCAGGCATTCTCTCCGCGAAATTGCGCGAGGGTGCTTTGTGGGTGCTGGTTTTACTGTCCAGGACGGTGACGATTTCTACAAACAGATATGCAAAAACGCCTCTAAGCAGTTTTACAACGGGCGGCGGCAAAAACTGAGCGCAACACCTGACCAATCCGGTACGGTGAACCTATGTCATATCATGAACTCAGCATTGAAGAACGCATCACGATCCAGTTTGGCCA
>NZ_ATDK01000411.1 GCF_000444135.1 Pseudomonas avellanae BPIC 631 | reverse complement strand
CGATGCACCGGACGCAGAGCGGGCTTCTGCCCGCAGGGCGTGGGTGTGACCGGGGCGGCGATCCGCATTGCTCACGAAGACGCTGGTTCAAACACCCTATTATCAGAGGCTCTACCGGCCTCTTCGCGAGCAAGCTCGCTCCCACGAAGTTTGCATATGAAGTTTGCATATAAGGCTGAGCACTAAAGCATAGGAAACGCAGTTCAGGCCCTACTGCAGCCACGGCGGCGGTGGCTCTTCGGTGGATTTGCTCGGGGGTGCGTCGTCTGCGGCGCGGGCTGCCTGGCGGCGGGCTTCGTCCAGACGCGCGGCTTCGATCTCGCGCAGTACGCCGCCCACATCGGCTTCGTCCTCCGGCTCGTCGAACTCACCGGTCAGCACCGTGGTGGGCGACAGCGTGCCGGCCTCGTAGTACGACCACATTTCCTTGGCGTACCTGGTGCTCCTGAGCTCCGGCGCAAAGCGGCCGAAGTACAGGGCCATGTTGCCAACGTCGCGCTCCAGCATGCTGAACGCGTGGTTGTTGCCCCCCGCATCAACCGCTTGCGGCAGGTCGATGATCACCGGGCCGGACGGCGCCAGCAGCACGTTGAACTCGGACAGGTCACCGTGCACCAGACCGGCACACAGCATCAGCACGATCTGCTCGATCAGGAACGCGTGATACTCGCGCGCCTGATCCGGCTCCAGCACCACGTCGTTCAGACGCGGGGCGGCATCGCCATATTCGTCAGCCACCAGTTCCATGAGCAGCACGCCTTCGAGAAAGTCGAAAGGCTTGGGCACCCGAACGCCAGCGCTGGCCAGACGAAACAGTGCCGCCACTTCGGCGTTCTGCCACGCGTCTTCGGTTTCCTTGCGCCCGAACTTCGAGCCCTTGGCCATCGCCCGGGCCTGCCGGCTGTTGCGTACCTTGCGACCTTCCTGATACTCGGCCGCCTGACGGAAACTGCGTTTGTTAGCCTCCTTGTAAACCTTGGCACACCGCAGCTCATTGCCACAGCGCACCACATAAACAGCTGCCTCTTTACCACTCATGAGCGGGCGCAGCACCTCGTCGACCAGACCGTCTTCGATCAGGGGTTCAATGCGTTTAGGAGTTTTCATCAGCTTTTATTAAGGGTCCTTTGTTGCCAGATACGCGATTGTTGCCGTTATACGGCAATCCTCCGCCAGCGAGTAGGGGTAGGGCCTTGTGGATTGAAAGGTTTTTAATCAAAAACCGCGCAACACCCCGGTTTAAAGCACCTTTCGTGCCGCACAACAGATGAAAGATATTCCGGGACAAAATGTACAGCCGCAGAAAAAGACAGCGCCTGAGGTCTTGTTAATGCCCGGCGCAACTTGCCCGCAACATGAAAACCCACCGGGCAATCTCCCCAACCCAGCAACTACACGCCCGCGCGGGATTGGTTACACTTACGCCCTGTTCCAGTGCAGAACGCAAAACGACAGTAGCGCTGACTTACCCTACGGCCTTGTGTCGCCAGACGGCCATCGGGCACAGTACCCTGCTGATATCCCTGGGCGGCGGCAAAAACTGAGCGCAACACCTGACCAATCCGGTACGGTGAACCTATGTCATATCATGAACTCAGCATTGAAGAACGCATCACGATCCAGTTTGGCCA
>NZ_ATDK01000410.1 GCF_000444135.1 Pseudomonas avellanae BPIC 631 | reverse complement strand
TATGAAGGCATGACGCCTCCTTCATAGCGTCGGCCTGATGCATAGGCATTTTGAAATTCCTATGCATCAAGGCATCGACTTGGCCAAGAGCGCTGGTCTATATAGAGGACGCAAGCCGAATGCTAAAGTGCATGAACAGATCATTGCCTTTAAAAGCGGCGGGTGTAGCATTGCAGAGACTGCGCGGCTGGCGGGTGTCAGTGTCAGCCAGGTAAAACGTGTTTGGTCGCAGTACCTGGCGGCTAAGGTAGATGTCTGAGCCGCTGCCTTGCTCCAGTGCCTGTCTGTGACCTTGCTGAAGTATTTTCAGTCACTTGATTTGCAGTGCAACGATGGATGGCTCAGATTTGGCGTACATATGATGCGAAAATGACGTACACATGGCGTAAACGCTATGTAACAGTGATGTAAAACCCTCCCAGCTGGAGAAAGCCACATGGCCAACCTCTCACCCATCGTTTCAGAATTCGAAACGGATGAACAGGCCGCAAGCTACGACCGCTGGTTTCGCGCCAAGGTCGCCGCCAGTCTGGCCGATCCGCGTCCGGCCATCCCTCACGATGAGGTCATGGCGGAAATAGAAGCGCTGATCGATCAGGTTGAAACCCAACGTGAGAAACGCTGATGCTGCCGGTGGTCTGGCTCAGTCCCGCACTGGATGATCTGCGCGAAATCGCAACCTACATCGCATGGGAAAACCCGAGCGCAGCGCGCCGGTTGAAAAGCCTCCTGCAGGAGGCTATCGAGCCGGTAGCCGAACACCCCTATTTATATCGTTCTGGGCGAGCGCCAGGCACTCGTGAGCTGGTGGCTCACCCAAACTACGTCTTGGTCTATCGTGTCACCCTGGAGCGCATCGAGGTCGTGAACGTAATCCACGCCAGGCAGGAATACCCGGGGTTTGGGGAGCAATGGAACCGAAAACCAACGTAAGGCATGGTTAGAGTTCGCTTTTCCCGTCAGGTGGTGTGGATTAGCGAACTTTGATTTGCAGAACGAGTTTATCGCACCGCTTTTCGGCGCGTTATTGCCTTCGGTGGTGCTCGCTGAAGCGGTTTCATAAAACGGTCGTTTTATTGAACTGCCCATACGGCACGAGGGTTTGCGGGCAGGTGCTGAGCTAAAGTGCGTTTACTGGTCCACTGCTCCCCGGCCCCCAAAAACGCGCCCCTCCAGTCGCTGTGCGCCCTTCTGAGACGGTGTAGGACCTTAAAGCCGTGCAAGGGCTGCTTCGCTCCTTCACGGCGCAGGCTACGCCCTGCGCGCTTTGCTTGCGGGTTAAATCAGGGCGAGGGGTATTCCTGCCTGGCGTGGATCACGTTCACGACCTCGATGCGCTCCAGGGTGACGCGGTAGACCAGGACATAGTTTGGATGAGCTACCAGCTCGCGAGTGCCTGTTAGCGGTGACAGGTGGACGTGGGGATGCCAGTTGAGCCGCCGGCGGAACTTTAAAGCCGCTAATCACCACTCAAGGGGCATCACGGCTCGGGAACTCATCTAATGAACATTTCTACCTCAGCATTTCCAGCGATGAGAACGGCATTGCGTCAGGTAGATATGACAACAAAGGTAGGTTCTACGATAAATGTGGCTAGAAATATTGCTGGTAATAAGGTGCTGCAAGTAAAAAATTCACTGCTTGAACAGCATAAGGCAGGCCCGAACGACTTCACTTCGAAGATACTTTCCATTGTGATGGATACGTTCCAAAGTGGAAGAGGCGCAAGAGATGTCGAGCATAGCCATTCGGGCGGCTCATTTCGAATGGACGGTGCCGCCCATGGGGCGGACAAGGTCAACTATGAGCGCGAGGCTGCCAACCCTACCGTCATGAGCTTCCTTAGCATCATTGACAAAGCCGGCAAGGTGCTGCTTTCGCTGGGGAAATCCGTTGCCAAGGCGTTTGCCGCTGCAGCTGCAGCTCCCCCCAAGGATACCGTAGCGGCAAGGCAAGCTCGCAACGCATCCTTTGCCAGCAGGTCAAGCTTGAGCAGCACCCTACGTGACATAGCTACCGAGGGGTTTAAAAAGGCTCGTACACAGCAGGGTACCACTATGCCTACGCCGCCGGGCATGCCTCCGCAACCCGCCTACATCCCAAGTAACAGTGCACCGCCGCCGAATGGCCCGCCACCGCGAGCCGATAACTTCACGCGCACCGCCCAGGAGGCGCGCGCTAACGCGTTCTCCGACCTGCTGCCTTTTGCAAGCCACGCGCGGGCGACCGCCGAAGCCTATGGGCGGGCGAAACCGCGCCTGGCAAACCTTGCCCATAGGTTAAAACTCGACTTGCAAGCGGACTTGCCCCTAAGAACTGGTGCTCAAGGCGGTTTTCTAGAACAGCTGACAGTACTGACCCAGGCCCGAACCGCGACGGCGCAACAATACGACGAAGCGTTCGGCGTGGACTTTCAAAGGCTTTCGAACGACGGCAAAACTACCCGGCAAAAGAACAACTGTTTTTTCATCTCCGCTCAGCAAATCTCAGCAATGGCCAGCGGTAAGCGCCCCCCATTGATACACGACGCGGATGTTATCGAAAGTTTCCGTATAGCAAGGGAGGACGGCGAGGAAGAGCCAGACCAAATGGTGCTGGCCAGCGGCACGCTGGCAAAGCGATTCGTGGACAACCTCAACTTAGGTAAGCCGCCCAATGAGCAAGTGCGTATCCATGTGATTCAGGTGCTGCCTGGGCATGTTCTCGATGAGATACAGGGCTCAAAGCACCCAGATGCCAAAGAGGGGTTCATTCTGGACATGGGCGGCCACTTCGAAGCATTGGCCGTAAAGCCGCTCGATGTATAGGAATTATTGAAATTCCTATACATGAACAGGGCAGCCTGCGGCTGCAAATTGTGGGATTTTGAAATCGGTTATCATAGCCAAAATTGAGTCGATCCCTCCTCAGCACAGGCTTACACATGGCGTCAGAGACAAAAAAACGTAAACGGGCAAGCCGGGCAAAAGCCAAGGCAAAGCAGACCCGTCTCCAACGCGCCGGGCATACCACCTTCGTTCCCGATACCGAATTTTTCTTCGATGTCGATCCTTTGGGTGATGTCGATCTTTGTAG
>NZ_ATDK01000409.1 GCF_000444135.1 Pseudomonas avellanae BPIC 631 | reverse complement strand
AGCGTCCAGAACGGCATGCGACGCGGAGCGTCGCACGATAGTTGATCCCCACGCTCCAGCGCAGAAAAACGCTTAAATTATCTTCATGTTCAACCCGAAAGAGCCGCAAAAGCCCCAACCTACGGCCTTTTCTGAAAAACATGGCTCTCGGCCATAACACATTTTTCACATCTTCTTCACTGCGTCAGCACCATGCTGAACCTACTCTGCCTTCATGAGGGCGGTAACGACTCCGAGGGGCTCTCGAGTCAACACCACACAATAAGCTCAGTGTAGGAGTAGCCACTTGGCTGACACACTAATCGACAACAAGAATATCCTGCCCGATTCGGGTATCCGCCAGCGCTACAAATTGCAGCGGCACATCGTATCGATCTCGGTCACGGTCACGGTCGTATTGATGGCCATCTGCGCGTGGTTCTACATGGCTTTTTCCAGTGTGCATGTGATGGACCTTGGAATGGGCAGCAACCTCAAAGTATCCGGCCTGCGCGAGCAATGGCTGCGCGGCGACGTGGTGGTCATGATTCGTCACGCCGAACGCTGCGACCGCTCGACAAATCCCTGCATGGCCGACGCTGACGGCATCACCTCCAACGGCCGGGAGGCGGCGCTGGCGGTGGGCGCAGGCCTGCAGAAGATGGGCATGCAGCACGTTCAAATGATCGCCAGCCCGAAAACCCGCACGCAACAGACGGCGCAATTGCTGGCAGGGCATGCGGTAACCGGGCAGGAATGGATCAACGACTGCGATGGCGACTTCATGAAGGTCGTCCAGGCGCACAAGGTCAGCGGTGAAAACCTGGTGCTGGTGACGCACAGCGGTTGCATCGACCAGTTCGAACGCAAGCTCGGCGTCCCGGGTGGCGAGCGCTCCAGTGAATATGCCCAGGCATTTTTCGTTCAGATGGACGGCAGTCATCGGCCGAAGATTCTAGGCTCCCTGAATGCCGGGCAATGGGTCAACCTCAGCCGCGAGCAATTCAATTGATCCCACCGGTCATTGGCTTCAAGCCAGCGCAATACGCTCGTCACTCAACCTGCCGGCTCAGATGCTACAGTGTCCAGGTTGGCCGGGTAGAAAAAAACAAAAAGGCGCTGCAATGAACATTCTGGTTATTGAAGACCACCGTGATATCCACGATAACCTGCTGGAATTCTTCGAGCTCAGAGGCCATGCGGTCGAAGGTGCGCTGGACGGCCTGAGCGGGCTGCATCTGGCTGCATCAAAACGTTACGACGCGATCATTCTCGACATCATGCTGCCAGGCATCGATGGCAACCAGATCTGCCGCAGCCTGCGTCAATATTCAAAATCGGAAGTCGCTATTGTGATGCTCAGCGCCCGCGATGAGCTGGATGACCGTCTTATCGGCTTCAAGGTGGGTGCCGACGATTACATCACCAAGCCCTTTGCGATGTCCGAGGTGCTCGCCCGCGTCGAAGCGGTGGTCAGCCGACGCCAGCGCAAGGAAAACCGGGTGATGGTAGTCGCCGATCTGCAGTTCGATCTGGACACCCTCGAGATAAGCCGTAACGGTACGCCATTGAAACTCAACCCGACCAACATGAAGCTGCTGGAATTGTTGATGCGCAAGAGCCCGCACATCGTCAAGCGCTCCGAGCTGGAAGAAGTGCTCTGGGGGCGTGATGCCCCGAACAGCAGCAGCTTGCGCAGCAATATTCATATCCTCAGGCGAGTGTTGGACGGGGGTCATGAAACGCCGCTGCTGCATACCGCCCACGGCCTTGGCTACAAGCTTTGTGTACAAAGCTGAGGCTTGCTCAGTCGAAATTGAACAGCCGCTGGATCAGCGTAGGCGTGCTGCCGGTCCAGCGTTTGAACGAACGGCGAAAGTTGGCCGGGTCGTTGAAATTCAGGTAATCAGCCACGGCCTCGTTGCTCATCCCCTTGATCTGGTACAGGTACAGCGCAACATGCTTGCGCGCCAGGTCGTGCTGGGCCTGAAAACTCGTGCCGTGTTTGTGCAGCTTGCGTTTCAGGGTGGCCGGGCTCATGGCAAAAGCCTGGGCAACCTGTTCCAGGCTTGCAGCCTCGCGCACGTTGTCACGCAGGTGCTGGTGCAGCCGGTCGAGCAGGCTGGCCTGCATGCCCAGCGCCGCCAGTTGCCCGGCAGCCTCCTGCTGGGCGACCTGCACCGCAATTGGCGACGCCCCCGGCCACGCCTGAGTGAGGCAGTGCCTGGGCAGGCGCATCATGTCCAGCGGGCGGCCAAACGCTGTGTTTTCGCCCAGATGAACCCAATATTGTTCGACGTAACGCGGCTCTTCGTGACAGAAACTGCACTCCCACGGCAGGCGCGCATTGCCCACTAACTGACTCATCGCGACCAGCGCGGTCATGCTGGCCTCCAGCAGAAAACGCTGTTGTTCACCCGCGCCGCAACTGTCCAGCCAATAGAGGTAGGCAAAGTGTTCGTCCAGCTCCAGGCGCGGGGTGAGCAGCGGGCTGAGCAGTGCTTGCTGGCGCAGCAGAATCTCCAGCGCCTGATGCAGATTTTGCGCATGGCGCAGCGCGTGACTGGCCGCGCCGTAGTGGCCGGGAAACAGCCGTTGGCCGAATAGAAAACTGGTGTCGTCTGCGTCCATCTGCCGTTGCGCGTTAGCGATCAGCGCGAAGCACTGCTGGGGGCTGAGCCGCGTCTTGCCTGCCACGATGTCTTCGTAGAACAGGCCGGTGCCTTTGAGCAGTCGATGGCTGTCGATCCCGCGCGACAGCGCCAGGTCAATCAGTGTGGCGGGCTGATAATGGCCGGGGATGAAGCGGCTGTCGGCCTCGTACCAATCACTTTTAAGGGTCATGGCGGTTGCTCAGGCGGTGCGCGTCAGGGGGCGTCGGGCACGGGCCAGCGACAGGTTGAGGCGGCGCAGCAGATTGTCCGGCGTTTCATTGAGCGCCATCACCACTGCCACGCTGGCGGACAGATGAAGGCGCTCGCCCTGTTGCCGGGTCTTGTGCGCCAGGCTGGCGACCGCCTGCTGCAACTCCAGCGCCAGCAGCTTCGCCTGGCTCTCGCCCGTATTGGGCAGCAGCACCACAAAACGGTCGCCGGCCAGCCGGCAGAGCAGGTCCTGACGGCGCAGGTTGAGCACCAGCAAATGGCTGATAGCGGACAGGACTTCATCGCCCTCGGCATGGCCAAACGCATTGTTGATGGTGCTGAAACCGTCGATATCCAGCGCCAGCAGCGACAGCGGTTGCTGCTGACAAAGGCTTTGCTCCAGGCTCACGATCAATTGCCGTTTCAGATAGTCGGCGCTGCCCAGCGGGGTGAGCTTGTCGTACAGCCGGTGCTCACGAAAGCCACGTTCGCGTTTTTCCATCTGCGCGCTGATCGCCAGCTGTTCGCGATGCCAGTGGTAGATGCCGAGGGTCAGCAGGATCAAGCCGACCGGCATGGGGCCGGATTCCAGCCAGTGGTCCCATTCGATCTCCGCGGGCAGGCGAATGAACTCGTCCAGCGCGTCGATCCACCACGAAAAGAACACGCAACTCAGCCCCACCGACAGGTAATTGGTTACCCGTCCGGCCGGTCGGCTCTTGAACACCAGAAACAGCCAGACCAGCGACAGCAGTGCCGAGCCACCTTCGCCAATGATGTCGAGCCATTGCCATTCGCTGACGTGCTTGATAGTGCCAAACGCCAGAAACGCCAGCAGCCCCAGATTGGCGGCAATCATCAGCACGGCGAGTTTCCAGCGATGGGGTTGAATGATCCTGAACATGAACAGCCGGCTCCCGATGTGCTGATTATCGGCCAGCAGAACAGATGCACATGACACTTGGGTGACGGGTAACGCGAAGGGCAAGAGGTCGAATCAGCTCACACATGTTGCAGGTTTTTGCTGCGGGTCTTGTGTTGATCTTCATGCACACGTCGGCTCTTGATTCTGGCCAGCGGCCGTGGGAGCGAGCTTGCTCGCGATCTGTCGGGAACCGACAGTAGAGCCTGTGCATACGGTGCAACGGACACACCTCAGGGTAGGCAGTTTGGCGTCGCCATCCGTCAGGCCTGCCTTTCCAGCGCCGCCGCAAAGTCAAATCAGCTCATTTACCCGCCCATTCCCCCTCAAACCATCCATTTCCGGCCTTCGCAGCCCTGACCTGTCACATAACCGTCATTGCACAGCTCTAGCTTGCGCCTCCAGTTGCCGGGCCATTTGCCTGGCCCGTCGGGATTGGGGGGACTCACATGTACAGGCGTCGCAGCAGGGCTCAACTGGTTGGCTTCACACTCGGTTCACTGGCGCTTGGTATTGCCAGCGAGCGTTTACAGGCCACCGAAGCAGGTCCTACCGAGCACGTGCAAGTGGTCGGGCAGGCGGCGAGCATCGACAACGCGCTCAAGGAACAGCGCAGCGCCGACAGCATCAAAAGCGTGGTGCATGCCGATGGCGTGGCGCAGTTGCCTGACCAGAACGTGGCCGAAGCGGTGCAGCGTCTGCCGGGCGTGAGTGTCGAGCGCGATCAGGGGGAAGGGCGCTTTGTGACGGTGCGTGGCCTGGCCCCCGACCTGAACAGCGTGACCATCAACGGCACGCTGGTGCCCGCCCCGGAAAGTGGCCGACGCGCCGTGGCGCTGGACGTTCTGCCGGCCGAACTGGTGCAGTCGCTGTCAGTCATCAAGACCCTGACCCCGGACATGGACGCCAACTCGCTGGGTGGCACTATCGATGTCGAGAGCCTCTCGGCTTTCGATCACAAAGGCCTGTTCTACACCGGCAGCAGCGAGGCCAGTTACGACAAGAACACCCGCCAGACCAGCCCCAAGTTTTCTGGCGCGGCGAGCAACCGTTTCAGCCTTGGCGACGGCATCGACAACTTTGGCGTGGCTGCAGCATTGAGCTGGCAGAAGCGCGACTTCGGCTCCGACAACGTCGAGACCGGCGGTGACTGGGACGGCGCGCGCCTGCAGTCATTCGAACAGCGCGACTATGACATCAGTCGCGAGCGCGCTGGCGGTGGCCTGAACTTCGATTACAAACCCGATGACGTCAGCAAATATTACCTGCGCACCCTGTACAGCCGCTTCAAGGACGACGAAGTGCGCACCACCAACGCGTTTGAGTTTGCCGATGCGCAACGTGCAGGCGAGACCGGCGATGCCGAGGGCACGCGCAAGCTCAAGGCGCGCACCGAAACCCAGGAAATCCAGTCCTATGTGTTTGGCGGCGAGCGCATGATGGGCCTGTGGACCTTCAGCGGCCAGGCCGGTTACAGCGAATCCAGCGAAGACAGCCCCGGTCACATCGCCGGCGCCACCTTCGTGGGCAACGATGATTTTGCCGGTACCGGTTTCTACGACCGCGACAAACCCAGGCCGATTGTCGGCTCCTCGTTCTACGACACTTCGAACTTCACCCTGGACAAGGTCGATTGGGAAAAGCAGTACACCAAGGACACCGAAAAAAACGTACGCCTGGACCTCGCCCGCGACTACGACTTCAAGGGCTATGCCTCGCAGTTCAAGTTTGGCGGCAAGGTCAGCCGACGCGACAAGAGCAACGACCTGGAAGTCTGGAAATACGAGGATTTCGACGACCAGGGTTTCAGCGATCAGCAACTGAACCTCAGCCAGTTCCAGAAGGGCAACATCGACTATCGACTGGGCCATTTCGGCAGCGGCATCAGCCCCGGCGCCGTCAAAGGGCTGATAGGCAGCCTTGATGCTGCCAGCGCCTACGACCCCGCCGAGTCCCGCGCCAACGATTTCAAGATCAACGAGGACATCAACGCCGGTTACTTCATGAACACCGTTGATGTCGACAAGTGGCGCTTCATCGCCGGCCTGCGCTACGAAGGCACGGAAATGGACGCCAAAGGTACGGGTGTGCGCGACGGCGCTTTCGAGCCCAACGACACCAAACGCCGTTATCACCACTGGTTGCCGGGCCTGCACGCGCGGTATCAGATCGACAAAAGCACCCAGTTGCGCGCCGCCTGGACCAAAACCGTGGTGCGCCCGACCTTCGGGCAACTGGCGCCGGGCTTTGTGATCGACGATGACGAAGCCACGTTTGGCAATCCGAACCTCAAGCCGCTGGAGTCCAGTAACCTCGACCTGGGCATCGAACACTTCATGGGCCGTGCCGGCACGGTGTCTGCGTTCGTGTTCTACAAGGACATTCAGAACTTCGTCTACAACACCGACCTGGCGGGCACCGGGCAATGGGCGAACTTCTCAGAAGCCAACACCTTCGCCAACGGCGACAAGGCCAAGCTGTACGGGCTTGAACTGGCCTACTCGCAAAAGCTCGACTGGCTGCCATCGCCATGGGACGGCCTGCTGCTGGGGGCCAACGCCACGTTGAGCCGCTCGGACGCGAGCATCAACGGCTTCGATCAGAGCACCGGTACTAACCGCAAGCGCGACATCGACCTGCCCAGCCAGTCGAAAACCGTCGGTAACGTCATGCTCGGCTGGGAGAACGACACCCTCAGCCTGCGTCTGTCGGCCAACTACAAGTCAGCCTATCTGTATGAACTGGCGGCGATTGGCGACAAGGACCACGACCAGTATGTGGACGCGCAGACCTTCGTCGATTTCAGCGCCCGCTATTCACTGACCAAGAACCTCAAGGTCAGTTTCGAGGCGCAGAACCTCACCGATCAACCGTATTTTGTCTACAGCGGCCATCGCGCCTACAACGGCCAGTACGAAGAGTACGGCCCGACCTACAAGGTCGGCCTGACCTTTACCCACTTCTGACCGACCGATGCGCTCATTCAAAGGATTCAACCGTTCATGATGATTTCGTTATCACCCAAACCGGCTTGCCTGACGCTGCTGCTGGGTCTGCTCGCCGGTGCAGCACACGCCTCGCCGCCCACTGACGTGAGCCTGACGCGTTGGGCTGAAAAGACAGTGTTCAAGGCTCAATCTGCAGCTTTCCTGCCAGGCAGCGACGGGGCCCGCCGCCTGGCCGCCAGCGTCAAGGCTGGCTTGTTGTTGCTGGACGATCAGGGTCATGAGCTGGCGAACATGCCGGGTTCTTTCCAAGGGCTGGACAGTCGCCTGACAGGCGCCAGCGTGCTGGTCGCGACGCTGGACAACACCCGCCAGCAGGCCATGCTGACTCAGCTTGATTCAGCAAAAGCGCAGTGGTCCCAACCGGTTTATCTGCCCGCCCGCGATTATTCGGTCGCAGGCCTGTGCCTGTACCGCGATGACGCCAGCAACCTGTTTGTGTTTCTGGTGGGCGAGGAGGGCAAGGGTGAGCAATGGCTGGTCGGCGCAGGCGATCACGTCAATGCCACGCCGCGCCTGGTGCGCAATCTGCCATTGCCGCCGAATGCGGAGTTCTGTCAGGTCGACGACGCTGCGCACCGGCTGTTCGTCAACGAGGAAAACATCGGCTGGTGGGCCTACCCGGCGCACCCCGAAGCCGATGTCGCGCGTCAGCCGGTGGCCTTGCGCGAGCCGTTTGGC
>NZ_ATDK01000408.1 GCF_000444135.1 Pseudomonas avellanae BPIC 631 | reverse complement strand
CCTGTCGTGACGCTCCGCGTCATGGATGTGGGCCACGCCGCATACTCAAGACCGAACGCAGAGCGCCCAGAACGGCATGCGACGCAGAGCGTCGCACGATAGTCGAAAAACAGTGCTTTCCTTTATATTCATTTATGGAATAACTAAATGAATAAATAAGATTTATAGATATAAAAATGTGCTGTTAAGGTCGTCCCTATTCCCGCCTCGCTCGCCTATCACTGGCCGAGCAGGCACTACTCAACACCCGGTAAAGGAGCGCATATGCGCACTGTCATTTTGCGTCGAAGCCTTGTCGCACTGTTTGCTGCTGCGGTCGCTCTTGGTGCGGTCACTCAGGCCCAGGCGGAAGATCTGCGCATCGGTTATCAGAAATACGGCACGCTGGTGCTGCTCAAGGCCAAGGGCTCTCTGGAAAAGCGCTTGGCCGAGCAGGGCGTGAAGGTTCAGTGGACCGAGTTCCCGGGCGGCCCGCAGTTGCTTGAAGGCCTGAACGTCGGCTCGATCGATTTCGGTGTGACCGGTGAAACGCCGCCGGTTTTCGCTCAGGCCGCAGGCGCGGATCTGCTGTACGTCGCCTACGAGCCGCCTGCGCCAACCAGCGAAGCCATTCTGGTGCCCAAGGACTCGCCGATTACCTCGGTAAAAGACCTTAAAGGCAAGAAAGTCGTCCTCAATAAAGGCTCCAACGTTCATTACCTTCTGGTTAAAGCGCTGGAAGATGCAGGCCTCAAATACACCGATATTCAGACCGTGTTCCTGCCGCCAGCCGATGCGCGTGCCGCTTTCGAACGTGGCAGCGTAGATGCCTGGGTCATCTGGGACCCGTACCAGGCCGCTGCTGAAAAGCAATTGCAGGCACGCACGCTGAAAGACGGCATCGGCATTGTCGACAACCACCAGTTCTATCTGGCGACCAAGCCTTATGCGCAGAAAAATCCAAAAGTGATTCAGGCCGTGATCGAAGAAGTCCGCGCGGTGGGCGAGTGGTCCAAAGCCAATCCCGACGAAGTGACCAAACAGGTCGCGCCGCTGCTGGGTCTGCCTGCCGACATTACGTTGACCTCGGTGAAACGCCAGGGCTACGGCGCGTTGTTCATCACCCCGCCGGTGGTCGCCGCGCAGCAGAAAATTGCCGACACCTTCTACCAGCTCAAATTGATCCCCAAACCGCTCAGCATTGCTGATGTGGTCTGGACGCCACCTGCTGCTGTTGCTCAAGCACAGTGACAAACAGGCCCCTCGAGGAGACAACTCCATGAGCCTCAGTGCTTCGCAACGCATCATTCACCGACTGGCGCCCTGGGCACTTCCAGTCCTGTTACTTGCCATCTGGCAGCTGTCAGTCAGTGCTGGCTGGTTGTCCACACGCATTTTGCCCGCACCCAGCGCCGTCATTGAAGCAGGTGTCACGCTGGTGGCCAGCGGCGAAATCTGGACCCACCTGGCGATCAGCGGCTGGCGCGCCGGTATCGGCTTTGCCATCGGCGGCGGCATCGGTCTGGCACTGGGCTTTATTACTGGCCTGAGCAAATGGGGCGAACGCCTGCTGGACAGCTCGGTGCAGATGATCCGCAACGTGCCGCACCTGGCGCTGATCCCGCTGGTCATCCTGTGGTTCGGCATCGACGAGACCGCGAAGATATTTTTGGTCGCGCTGGGCACGCTGTTCCCGATTTACCTGAACACCTACCACGGCATCCGCAACATCGACCCGGCGTTGGTAGAAATGTCCCGCAGCTACGGCTTGTCCGGCTTCAGCCTGTTTCGGCATGTGATTTTGCCTGGCGCCATGCCTTCGATTCTGGTGGGCGTGCGCTTTGCGCTGGGCTTCATGTGGCTGACGCTGATCGTGGCGGAAACCATTTCGGCCAGCTCCGGCATCGGTTATCTGGCGATGAATGCTCGAGAATTTCTGCAGACCGACATCGTGGTGCTGGCCATCGTCTTGTATGCCGTTCTCGGCAAGCTGGCCGATCTGGCGGCGCGAGGCCTTGAACGTGTCTGCCTGCGCTGGCATCCGGCCTATCAAGTGAGCAAAGGCGGTGCTGCATGACCAGTCTGAAACAACAACCCCCGCACTTGCTGCGCGGTATTCCACTGGCGGTGCAAAACCTGAAAAAGGCGTTTGGCACCCGCGAAGTGCTCAAGGACATCGACCTGCACATTCCGGCCGGTCAGTTCGTGGCCATTGTCGGCCGGAGCGGCTGCGGAAAAAGCACCTTGCTGCGCCTGCTTGCCGGCCTCGACAAGCCAACCGAGGGTCAATTGCTCGCAGGCTCTGCGCCGCTGGACGATGCCCGCGAAGACACGCGTTTGATGTTCCAGGAGGCGCGCTTGCTGCCCTGGAAGAAGATCATCGACAACGTCGGCCTGGGCCTCGGTGGCGACTGGCGACCGCAGGCACTCGAAGCGCTTGAGGCCGTAGGGCTTGCTGAGCGCGCCAACGAGTGGCCGGCGGCATTGTCTGGTGGCCAGAAGCAGCGTGTTGCCCTGGCCCGCGCGCTGATTCACAAGCCGCGCCTGTTGCTTCTCGACGAACCACTGGGCGCGCTGGATGCCCTGACGCGAATCGAAATGCAGCAACTGATCGAAAAGCTCTGGCACCAACACGGCTTCACCGTGCTGCTGGTCACCCATGATGTCAGCGAGGCCGTTGCCATCGCTGACCGGGTGATCCTGATCGAAGAAGGCCAGGTAGGCCTCGACTTGTTGGTCGACCTGCCGCGGCCACGCGCTCGCGGCTCGCATCGTCTTGCTGCGCTGGAAGCCGAAGTGCTCAACCGCGTATTGGCCATCCCTGGCTCGCCACCTGACCCGGAACCGTTTTCGCCACTGCCCACGCAACTGCGCTGGGCAAATTAACCCTGATCCCCAAAGGAAGACATGCCATGACTATTAAAGCCATCAACGTTCGCAACCAGTTCAAAGGCACCATCAAGGAAATCGTCCACGGCGACGTACTGTCGGAAATCGACGTACAGACCGCTTCGGGCGTCGTGACCTCGGTCATTACCACCCGCTCGGTCAAAGAGCTGGAACTGGTCGTCGGCAGCGAAGTGATTGCCTTCGTGAAATCGACCGAAGTTTCCATCGCCAAGCTGTAAACGATGGGCAAAAAATAACCCCGGACGGTTTTAGCCTTCCGGGTTTTTTGCTGTTTACCTAGTAGTTCTGCGAGGTAGGCGCTGTAGCGGTTTTGCTGGATGCTGATGGCTGATTCCTTTTGGAACGTCTGGCCATGGGCTCCTCAGATCAAGTGGTGTTGTGCCGCTACAGTTATGACCCACTGGACCATCTGGCTTCCAGCATGCCGACTGGCCGGGCGGATATTCAGCGCTTTTATCAGAAGAACCGTCTGGCGACCGAGATACAGGGTGCGTTGCTGTGTACGGTCTTTCAGCATGAAGATCTGCTGTTGGCCCAGCAACGGCGTGTGGACGGTGTGCTGGAAACCACACTGTTGGCAACCGATCAGCAGCGTTCTGTTTTGCAGCTTGTGGATAAAGCGGGTGCTGAGCCTATTGCTTATAGCCCATACGGTCATCATCCGGCAGAAAGTGGCTTGACCAGTTTGCTGGGTTTCAATGGCGAACGACGCGATCCGGTGACCGGGCATTATCTGCTGGGGAATGGGTATCGGTCTTATAACCCGGTGTTGATGCGGGGCGGTTTCAGAGGCTGAGTGCAACACCCGGCTATTGAGTTAGGGATGGACTCTCATGATGCTTGGACATCATTTCCGTCATCATTTCGATAGGGCATCTGTA
>NZ_ATDK01000407.1 GCF_000444135.1 Pseudomonas avellanae BPIC 631 | reverse complement strand
CGGGAACAGACCCTAGGCAGTTCATAGTCGACCAGCACGCTTTTCTGGTGGTGCGAGGCACTGGCGCTCATGGCAAGCTGCATGCGAGTGCTGATGTTGGGATCGAGCGCTTGATACCTCACCCAGTAAGCAATTTCTGCCCGCTCCTTCGCACTGAACCCCCTGCTGACGAATACGGGGGATTTGCCGTTGACTCGCTCAGCCGCCTTGCCATCGGACGCTGCGCATTCAGAGAACCAGTCGCGGTCGTATTCAAACTGATCCTTGGTCGAGCTTTGCAGGGCTCGAGAATTCATGCGAGGCCAGCCCTTGCCAGGCAAGTTGCCTTCGCCTGCCATGCCTGCTGAGTTGAAAGGCATTTCCCAGCCGAGTATGCGCACCTTAACGCCCCCTGCGGCTTTAAGCCTGAGCAGTTCGCCAATACAGGGGTGGCATCCGTCGCGGATGAAATACATGGAAGGCTGAAAACCCCAGCAGATGATCTCCACGGATTTCTCGGCCTTGGCAATGGCCTCATAGACAGCTCTGAACGCTTCCTCACCGTTGACCAGCGGCCGGTAGGTGGCTGGAACGGGGTGAAATTCAGTTTTCTCGACAAACCAGCGGGGCACAATGGTCGCACTGTTGGTGCAGGTGAGGGCAACGGGTACCGTTATTGTGGAGAGCTCTGGCATCAGAGGTGATTTCATGGGAGTTCCTTTCCTGATATGCCCTGACAGTCGGCATGGTGCCGGGGGCAGTCATGGGTATGCGTTGACGGCATCACGCAGTATGTTCCTGGGGGGGGGTACGTGCAGCAGCCTCTATGCTGACCGAAATCGACGACGTTATGGGGATGCAGGCCACTCTCTAAATCTCCTTTTCTGACTCGACAGTGTCGAGATCGGTGTACTCGGCCCTGAACTCACTTCGTGTTCTGGGCGGGGAGGTTCGGGAGGGTGAGTCAACTTCGTGCCGATGAAATCCGCTGTTGGCACGTTCAGCATTGCTTTGTTCGCCTGTGTACTGCCCACCGACCGGTATGTCATAACGCATGCCACTCGCCAGTTCTAGGATGTAGGCACTGGTCGTAGGATGGTGGTCAATATCGATCCTTCCGTTTTTATCCATGACGCCCTGTTTGACGACTGACACACCGTCACGCAATTTGTAAGGCATGCCCGCCCATGCACTGGAACTTCCGGCATTGGTTTGCCCTGCATAAAAAGTCAGCGCTTGAGTGACGGAGGACTCGGGCCAGGCGGGATGGTTGCGATTGAGCTGGGTCGGCCCGCTAAGCGTCTTCTTCGCCCCTTTGATATCAATCGTTCCCGGCGCATGAATCTCGATATCCCCGTCCTTGATGCGGATGTAGGCGCCACCGCTGGTGAGCAGGATGCCTTCCTGTGCGGCGATCTCTATTCCGGCAGCGGTCGAGGTAATCATCACCTTCTGTTGCGCCGTCAGCTCCATCGCATCACTTTGCGCCTGCAATTCGATCTTGCCCTTGGCCGCAAACAGTTTCGCCCCGGCATTCTGCGCAAACAGGCTGATGCTTTGCGCGACGCTGGCCAGCAGGGATTTGCCGCTGGCAATGCTGACGTCTTCGCCGGTGCTTAACGTCAGGTGTTTGCCGCTGTGCAAGTGGGTGCTTTTCGGCGTGGCGGTGGCGATGTCGGCAGGGGACGAGGCGATCAGCAGCGGTTGCTGGTAACCCGGCGTTTTGCCGCGTCCGCCGCTGCGGATTGCCCAGGCGGTGTCGCCGCCGTTGCGTTGTTGCTCGCCAGGGCCTTGGCTCGGGGTGCCGTCGTCGCTGCCGTAGGTCACGTCGGCATCGCTGTTGAGCTGGGTCAGGCTGTCCAGGCCTTCCTGCATCGGCAGGGCGTTGTGCTGTTGCGCCGTGTCGGACAGGGTCTTGACGCGTTGTTCGCTGTTTTTCAGTTGCTGCTGCGCTTCGCTGGCGTCGATCTGTGCGCCCTGGGCGCC
>NZ_ATDK01000406.1 GCF_000444135.1 Pseudomonas avellanae BPIC 631 | reverse complement strand
GTTCACAGTGCAAAACGTCTGATTATCTGATCGGGCGAGGTTTTTTAACCTCAGGCCATGAAGGCATCAAAAATCGATGCTTACTTCAGACCCTCCTTAACAATTCGTCAGAACAGGGTGGCGGATGCTAAAAATATGAAAGAATATTACCGCGGTTCTGATGTTGATTTTAAGTTCTTCAAAGACGTTTTAAAGCGCGAGAAGCGTGAGTTAAAAGATTACAGCAAAGCTTTTTATATCAAGCATCCCCATTTCATACGAAACCCTGATCCACCTACTTCGGGGTCAGCTACATAAGTACGATAGATCACGCTTTGGCTATGACCAGTCTCTTCCCCAAAAACACCGGCAAATACAACCCCAAATAAGCATCAAACACCCGCATGCCTTCCTCAGCCATGCGCGGTGTAATCTCGTCATGCAACTGCACCGACCGCGCATACACCCGATCCCCCAGTTCCATCGCCAGCGCAAAGACGTCCACGTCATCCGGCAGCGCAGGCAGCTGGAAGTGGCGATCAAAGACCTCAAGCATCAAGTGCCCCAGTTCAATGTCGTGCTGGCGGTCGGCCTGGTTGATTTCGGTCAGGCCGTGCTGGGCGAGGATCAACTGGCGGGCGGCGGCGTCGGCGTTGTAGATGGCGAGCATGCGCAGTTCGACAATGCGTGACAGGTCGCGCCAGGTGGTGAGCTGATCGTGATCGATGGGCGCCTGCAGCGATGCGCGGAAGGCGGCGTGGATGTCGGCGGTCAGTGCTTCGAGCAGCGCCGGAACGCTGGCGAAGAAGTGGTAGACCGACGACGGCGGAATACCAGCCCGCTCGGCAACGCTGTAGATCGACAGGCTGGCCACCCCTTGCTCGGCAAGCAGCGTACGGGCGGCGTCGAGAATCGAATCGATCCTGGCCTGGCTGCGTGCTTGAGGTTTGCGGGGCGTGGCGGCGCGTGTCATGGGCGTGGCTCGTGGTTGGGCTGGCGGTATTGTAAGGGATTCTGACTGGATGAATCTCTGTCGTCGCCAAGGCATTCCCACGCTGG
>NZ_ATDK01000405.1 GCF_000444135.1 Pseudomonas avellanae BPIC 631 | reverse complement strand
ATCGTGATGCGTTCTTCAATGCTGAGTTCATGATATGACATAGGTTCACCGTACCGGATTGGTCAGGTGTTGCGCTCAGTTTTTGCCGCCGCCCGGTTTCACCACCGCCGCCGTTGTAGTGATCTGTCATCAGCATTTTCCTACTTTAGTGGGACTGATGCTTCTCCATATAGCGAAGCACCTCGAATCGGTCAGCATGGACCAAGGCGCATGCTGAATAATCACCTTCCCAAACAGCCGTAGCCCAAGTTCCCTCTAACCCTGCATGCCAGAATGCTCCCCATTTCCCATCTGGTAGCTCCAGCAAGAGCCATTCTGGAAATGGACACTCCCGTGCCAGGCTCAAAACATATTCGTCATGATGCGGTTCGCTCGGCATTCCCATACAGTGTTGCTCCTGTTTTCGATGGTGCATCAGGATCAATGGCGACCCCCGCTTTCGTGCCGTTGTCGTCATCGCCGCCTATTACAATCAGCCCTCCACCTTTGCGGCTCGCTCGTCCCAGGTTTCAAGAACGAAAGCGGCAATGGTGTGTGCTGCATGCACTGCTAACCGAGCGTGTCTAGGTTTTAATTTGTAAGGTCGCTTCACCGGACCATGTGCTGAGCTTCCATGCGTGCGCAGCGCACCGATCCCATTCACTGTGGCCATGATTCCACTGATAATTTCCTGAAGATCTCGCTCCTCTATAATCGATGCGTCTAGTCCAAGATCTGCTTTGACGACCTTCCATACTGCTTGAAGGTCCTGCTTGGCTGGCATTGAGAGGTGTGAGTGTTCCTCAATATAAATTTTGAAAATCGTTTCTAATATGTTGCACGCCGCTGATACTGCTTCTCTTGGGCTCGCCACGACATTTTTCAGAGCGCGATCGAATTCAAAATCAATCACGTCTAGGTTCCGAGCCTTAACGAGCTCTGCCAGAGATTTTGTAGCGATACCTTGTCCATGGCTAAGAATTCCGCCAGAGCTATATGAGAAACCAGCTCTGGCCAGCGCGTCCTTGATTTTTTTTACCCTCAACTTATGCGCCTCAACAGCAGCTTCGGGTTGCCAAAAGGAGGCACTGGGTTCCGGGGCATCCAGATATTTTTCGACAATTCGCCCAATAATCGAAAGCGCGCGGTCGCCACTCTCCTTGTTTATTCGTCTCAACCAGTCAAGCGCCTTTACCGGCTTGCTTCCCTCGGGTGGATCGCCGGGTGCTTCTGCGTACATAAATAAGCTATCTAAGCTTGCGTGAGTCTCGGCCTCTGCTACCGCGTCAGCGACCGCAGCGAGTACGAAAGCGGGTATCGGAAACTTATTCATAATCAGAGAACTCGGCCATAGTGGGTGATCGATTTCTTGCCGCTCCATCTCCAGCGCAGGTACTCGGCTTTGAAATCCTCCGGGGTCAATCTTTGAACGAGCATCAAATAATTCTCCGGACTATGTCGCCCAGACGGGCTGGATCACCTGCGCATAGCTTCTTGACCGCTTCCAGACTCTCGATGCCCAATATCTCGCTGATGTGCCGTAAGTCGATGCCGCGGCGTTTCAACTTGACCGCAAGTGTGCGGCGTCCCGACTGCGCGCTGGCCCCCTCGATCCCGGCCATGCTGAACAGGCGTGTATAGAGTCGACTGAGCTGGTTCGCGCTGTAGTACGTTTTTCCTATCTATCAGAAAGCGGACGCTGGCCCGCCATTTCTGCTGAAATCTGACGTCCCTTGAATCAACGCAGCGGTGAACAGTGAGCGATCTACCAGAAGCGCGACTCCCTCTTTGCTTTTAGGATCGAATTTACACACTCTCCAGAAACCGTACTTGTCACCAAAATCGATGAATACCGGCGTTGTTGTGTGCCAACGGTGAAACAATTTGCTCCTGCCGTACCATCGAAAAAATGCAAATCCATCGGCATCAGGTCGGCTTCGCATATTGGAAAAATTTACGGAGTCAAACTCACTTTTTGACCCATCGATTACCCACACCATTCGCTGGTAGAAACCCTCACGAGCGTTTACTTCTGCTGGGTCGATAGTGGAACGTTGAAACTCGACAACCACTCCATGCTCCGTGCGGACGTCGGCGATGTGTTTTTCGCCCGTAAGTGCTTCGTATTGGACGACTTCCTGCCAGTCCTCCGGGAACCGATCCTTCCACTGTCGATGCCATTCTGTTTCGGCCTCCCACCAGCGATCACAGGTGCTCAAGGACAGATGAGACCAGTGCCAAATGACATGCTTTCCACATTTGGCAACAACCTCCCCATCGCAGGCGCGGCATACCCCTCGCATTTTGGGCTGTGCCTCAGACTTCACTCCGTTGACGTTCGCATATCGCATTTAGGAATTCCTATAAGACTTCAGCGACTACAAACTGCGTAGCGGTTTCGAACAGCCCCACAACAATCTCTCGATCCTCGCGGGCGAGCTTATAGGCGTCGGCAAAGTGCTCGAACCGCTGCGCAAGCCCCGGACTCTTTGTCCAGCTTCGGGATGTAGCGAGCGGGCTATCCTTAAAGTCCGCTAGAAATTCATCGCTCGCTGGAATGTGGACGACATACCCGAGAAAAGGAGCATCCTGGGGAAGTCTCAATTCCTCACGAACGTCATTCAAATCGCGCCGGACTAGGCCAAGCGACTCGGCGGTTTTACGCTTTGCTTCAGCGGATTGGGCCGAGCGCTCTGCTTGAGTACCACGTTGCTTTGCTTCTCCCATTTGGGGCTCCTCCTTCCCTTAAGACTGCGCTTGGGCGCGGGCCTGTTGCTCCAGCTCCATGCAACGCAGACCTGGGCCAATCCGGCACTGCCGACGCTCACGAAAAAGCCCCATGATCCAATGAAAAAAGCTACCGTCATGGTAGCTTCTGTCAGCTAAAACCTATTTCTTTGAGGACTTGCTAGTGTACTGTTTTCGAAATAAGTTACCCATAACCTGCAAGCTAAGCTATTGATAAGATTTGAATTTTCCGTTAGTTGGTGGCTGATTTTTTCGAAAACA
>NZ_ATDK01000404.1 GCF_000444135.1 Pseudomonas avellanae BPIC 631 | reverse complement strand
ACCCGACGAAGTCGGGCCGGAAACGGAGCCGGGATTTTGCTTACTTTGATCCTTCAAAGTCAGTCGTCGAGGGGCGAAAAGGTGCCTTGAATCGTAAACAGATACCGCTGAATCGCAGGAAGCGTCATGCCCCTCAGGGAATCAGTCGATCACGGCGCAGCGTTTCAAACACCTCGAAAAACGCATCATCACTTGCCTGAAACGCAGTAAAGCCCAGCTTGCGGCTTTTCGACATGTCGGTGACCACTTCGATCGGCCGGCCAAGGTCGGCGTCGGTATGCCACGGTGAGATCAGCCGGTTGATGTCGCTTTCCTTGAGTTGATGCTCATGGGCGATGCGGGTCCAGGCTGTCTGATCATCTGCCATCTGGGTTTCCAGCAGCGCAGGCTGGCTTGGAAAGTCTGCCGGTTCCAGGCCGAAGTAACCGGCGATCTGCCCCCACATCCAGCTCCAGCGGAACACGTCGCCATTGGTGATGTTGAATGCCTGATTGGCCGCTGCCGGGGTCGTCGCGGCCCACAACTGCTGATGGGCCAACTGGCGCGCATCGGTCATGTCCGTCAGGCTGTCCCACTGAACGCGCGAGCCAGGAAACACGAAAGGCCGGCCCGTAGCTTTGCAGATCGACGCATAAACAGCCAGGGTGGTTGCCATGTTCATTGCGTTGCCGACGGCGACGCCTGTCACGGTGTGCGGACGGTGCACGCTCCAGGTGAACCCGTCTTTTTCAGCCGCGGCGTACACCTCATCTTCTTGCGCATAATAGAAATTCTCGACCTCAAGGCGCGGCTGCGACTCCCTGAACGGTGTCTGCGGCAAAGTGCCCTTGCCGTAGGCCTCGAACGGGCCGAGGTAATGCTTGAGCCCGGTGACCAGCGCCACATGCTTCACGCTGCCAGCAGGCCGTACAGCGTCCAGCACATTGCGCACCATTGCGGCGTTGACGCGGATGTTCTCCGCCTCCGTAGCCTGGCGTGACCAGGTGGTGATGAAAATATGGGTGGGCCGCAGATCGGCCAGCGCCGCAGTGACGGACGCTGGGTTCTGCAGGTCTGCCGCGACGGGGATCACGCCGGGCCGGGTCGATGGACTGCGGGAGAGGGCGGCAACCTGCCAATCGTTTTCCAGCAACAACTGCGTGATTGCGCTACCGACAATGCCACTTGCGCCTACAACCAGGGCGGTCTGAGTCATGGGGATCTCCTGAGACGGGGGGGAAGTAATGAACCGTCTGCTGTCTCAGAACAGCATCAGGCTATACCGTTCAACCCGATCGTCATGATCACCCATGCACCATGGCTGTTCTAGTTGGCGCTGACTAAACCGCCTTCAGCCTGGCGGCCATAAGACTTGACGATGGTCTTGGTCGCGCTACTGGCCTTCAGGTCACCGAGATTGTTGGGCGCAAGCCATTTGCAGGCCGAAATCTCGTTCTGCGGTGAAGGCTCGCTGGAGGCAGGAACCTGAGTGGTGAACACGTAGTGCGTGACTTCGCCTTTCTCGTACACCGCCAGGTACAACAGGTCGAGATTTTCCAGACCGGTTTCTTCGCAAAGCTCGCGCACGGCAGCCTGGAAAGGTGTTTCCCCAGCTTCAATCTTGCCGCCGGGCAAAGCCCAGCGGGATTTCGGTTTGCGTACGTAAAGCACTTGGCCGTCACGTTTGCAGATGACTGTCGCTCGTTGTTTCATAATTCGTTCACCTGTTGAACGTCCGTTGCCATCAATATCTGCAAGGACTTTGTGAACTTGAGAGCCAAGGGCAGTCAACAATAGTCACTAAGTTGTAATAAAAAAATCATATTTTTGGCGGGACCGAGCATGCAGCGCATTGAAATGGGCTGAATGCATCGTAAAAGCGGGAGGTTGTCTCAGTACCATCTCCTTGCAAGGAGTATGGACGTCAGTGGGTCATTGCCAGAAAACAGTTCCCGTATTGCGACGTACGGCATGTTTTCAGAACGCCTTGCCATCCTTGGCGACAGGCCTGCTCCTGCGATAAGCCGCGCGGTACGTTACGCCGCGTTCGAGTCGGCAGACACTTCCTGCTTGAGGCTGGCCATATCAATGACGAAACGATACTTCACGTCGCCCTTGAGCATCCGCTCGTAAGCGTCATTGATGTACTGCATGTCGATCACTTCAATGTCTGAAACAATGCCGTGCTCGGCGCAGAAATCCAGCATTTCCTGGGTTTCCTGAATGCCGCCGATCAACGAACCGGCCAGGCTGCGGCGCTTGAAGATCAGGTTGAAGACGGCGGGCGACGGGTGCGGTTCTGCCGGGGCACCGACCAGCGTCATGGTGCCATCGCGCTTGAGCAGCGACAGAAAGGCATCCAGGTCGTGGGGTGCTGCGACCGTGTTGAGAATGAAGTCCAGGCTGTTGACCTGTGTTGCCATCTGCGCAGGGTCTCGGGACACGATCACTTCGTCTGCACCCAGGCGCAAACCGTCTTCGCGTTTGTCGGGCGAGGTGGTGAACAGCACCACATGGGCACCCATTGCGTGGGCAATCTTGACGCCCATATGGCCCAGGCCGCCGAGCCCGACGATGCCGACTTTAGTGCCCGGCCCGACTTTCCAGTGCCGCAGTGGTGAGTACGTGGTGATGCCCGCGCACAGCAGTGGCGCGACAGCGGCCAGATTATCGTCATGGGAGATGCGCAGAACGAACTTCTCCTTGACCACGATCTTGTCGGAGTAGCCGCCCAAGGTATTTTCACCGCCGAATACCGGGCCGTTGTAAGTACCGGTAAAACCGCTCTCGCAGTACTGCTCGTCGCCCTCGGCACAGGAGGCACATTGCTGGCAGCTGTCGACCATGCAGCCGACACCGGCGAGGTCGCCGACCTTGAACTGCTTGACGCTGGCGCCCACCGCAGTCACCCGACCGACGATTTCGTGGCCCGGGACCGAAGGATAAAGTGTGTTGTGCCATTCATTGCGCGCAGTATGCAGATCGGAGTGGCACACGCCACAGTAGAGAATGTCGATCTGCACATCATCGTCGCCTGGCGTGCGGCGCTCGAACTGATACGGCAGGAGCACGTCCTGGGCAGATTGCGCTGCGTAGCTGTAAGCCTTGACCATGAGTGTCACCTGTTTGATGGATAGATGAGTTTTACATCGCAGGTCAGCGTAGTAGAGCTTCGCTGATTTTCCCTTTGAACCTCGCGACATGCTTGAATCTGACCAGTACTGCGGCCCGATAGTGCGATTGAACAGTGCCGCACGTCACATAGGCACCCTATACCTGCCGCTGGAGAGTCAAGAAATCTGCCAAAAAGGTATGAACTTTGCAACAATGCCCCGACACACTTGTAACTTTTGGTCATGGGGTTTTCACATGACCGCCGTTGGCTCATGTATCTGGTGTTTTCATGACAGTCTCACATCTGGCTACAGGCCTGTGTCCTAGCGTCGCTTGCGCATCCAACTCCGATGCTGGCTCCACTCCGGCCGCCAGCCACGATACGTTTGCCAGTCATGGCTCCATCGCCGCGCTGATGAGCGCCGCACACGAGCAGATGCCAGACATTGCCTGGGCGGCCTACGCCGCCGGTGAGCTGAAATGCCTGCTGGGGCAGGGCGACGACAAGGTCGTCTGGCCCGCGCACATCGCCGCTGAAGATTTTGATACCTTCTGTAATCATTTGCAGCTTCATTGCCGAGTCGCCGGCCAGGGCGAGGGCGTGCTGGGTTGGTTGCTGGCGCCCATCGCCGATAAAGATCATCCGCTGCTGGTGGAGCTGGCTGCCAGCCTGGGTTCACTGCTGCAGACGACGGCATTGATCAGGGCGCAGAACACTCAGCGAGTGCTCTATGAAATCAGCCTTCTGGCCAGTTCGACCCTTGATCGCGGTGCATTTTTACGGTGCATTCATGAGCAATTAGGCACGCTGATCGATGCCGAGAACTTTTACGTGGCGCTTTACGATCAGCAGAGCGGCAAGATCACCTATCCGTATTACATCGATCGTTTTGACGACGAGGCGATGGCGCACGAAGCGTTCGAGTTCATCAATACCGATCGAATCTCGCTGACCGGGTATGTCCTGAGCAGCGGTCAGCCCATGTTTCTCAACGCGTCCTGTATCGAGCAGGCGAAGGTTGACGGACGTTTTTTCTGTGTGGGACGTCTCCCCGAGTTCTGGATGGGTGCGCCCTTGAAGAACGCTTCGGATGAAGTGTTCGGCATGGTGGCGATGCAGGTCTACGACGTGTCCCGGGTCTACAGCGCTCAGGACCGCGCCTTGTTTGCCGTGGTCTCGCGGCACGTGGCAATGGCGCTGGACCGCCTGTTGCGCCGCACGGACCTGGAGCAGATCGTGGCGCTGCGCACGCAACAGCTGTCGGCCGCCAACGACGCGTTGCGCCAGGAAGTGAAGGATCGCGAGCGCGCCGAGCACTTGCAAAGCGCCCTGTTCCAGATCGCTGCGCTGTCCAGCCAACCCGGTGACATGAACGAACTGTTTCGTAGCCTGCACATGATTGTCGGCGAACTGCTGGTGGCGCTCAACTTCTACATCGCGCTCTACGACGGCGCCACCGGCGAAGTGACCTTTCCGTACTACATCGACGAACACCAGCACACACCACCGCGCTCACGGCGCGGGCAACGTGGCTTTACCGAATACGTGATCGGCCAGCAGCGACCGTGCCTGATCGATTACGAAGACGCCCGCAGGCTGGAAAGCCTCGGGGAAATCGAAGTGCAGAGAGACTCCGGTCGATCGTCTTCCTGGCTGGGCATTCCCTTGTTCGACAGCGGGCAGGTGCGTGGCGTACTGGTGGTGCAGAGTTACTCCAAGGATGTCAGCTACACCCTGCGCGATCAGGAACTGCTGACCTTTGTGTCCCGCCATATCGACACGGCGTTGTCCCGCCGCAGCGCCGCCGAAGCGATTCACACCGCCAACGTACTGCTCGAGGCCCGGGTTCGCGACCGGACCCGCGAGCTGGATCAGGCCAATGCCAGGTTGCAACACGAGAACTCCCACGACTCGTTGACCGGTTTGCCCAACCGCAGTCAGTTGCAACATCGTCTGCGACAGGCATGGCAGGACTTCTGCCGAAACGGCCGGCAACTGGTTGTCATGTTCATCGATCTGGATCGCTTCAAGATGATCAATGACAGCCTTGGCCATCATTGCGGCGATATCCTGCTGATTCAGGCTGCCGAGCGGTTGCGCAGTTGCATGCGCGAAGAGGACCTGCTGGCCCGCCTGGGTGGCGACGAATTTGCAGTGTTGAGCATCGATACGCCGTTGCAGACCGGCACGGACATCGCCCAGCGAATACTGACGGCGTTCGAGCAGCCGTTCGTGATTGACGACCACACGATTTTTTCTTCGTGCAGCATCGGTGTGGTGGGTGCCGACAGCCAGTTTCATCAGGAGCCGGCGGACCTGCTGCGCGATGCCGACACGGCCATGTACCGAGTCAAGAATGGCGGCCGTGACAGCTTTGCAGTGTTCAATCAAGCGCTGCGCCGTGAGGTCTCCGATCAGGTCGAGCAGGAAGGCGCGTTGCGCACGGCACTGAAACGCACCGATCAACTGATCCCTTATTTTCAGCCAGTGGTCTGTGTCAATACCGGTGACCTGCTGGCGCTGGAAGCACTGATTCGCTGGCGCATGCCCGACGGGCGAATCATCGCGCCGGAAAGTTTTTTGCCAGCGCTTGAGGGGTTGCGCCTGATAGGTCGTCTGGACCTCTACATGCTCAAGCGGGTCATCACCATTCTCGCGCAACCCGAGAACGGCCATTGGCCGCCGGTGCATGTGAACTGCTCCAGTTACAGCATCACCCGCCCGGCATTCGCCGCCGAAGTACTGGCGATGCTCGCCGAGCACAATGTCGCGCCCGGGCGTCTGTGTCTTGAGCTTACCGAAGGCGCGCCTGTCGATGAAACAACTGGCCGAGCAGGGTATGTCGGTGATGCTGGACGATTTCGGCGCGGGGTTCTCGTCCCTCAGCTACGTGCATCAGTATCATTTCAGCGGTCTGAAGATCGACAAATCATTTATCTTCGGCCTGGCCTCCAGCGTGCGCAGCCGGGCGATCGTTCGCGCTATCGTGCGCATGGCCGAGTCACTTGACCTGACCGTGGTTGCCGAAGGCGTCGAAGACCTGGAAACGCTGGAACTGCTGCGCGAGATTGGCGCGACCCAGGCCCAGGGCTACTACTTTTCGGCGCCCTTGCCGATTGAGCAACTGGTGATCAGTGCGGGTCGTGCGGCAGTCTGAAGAACACGTTTTTCCGGCGAAGACTTGCCGCACAGGGCAAGGCTTATCCGATTATTGACGGTATCAACCACCGTGCATTTTTAGTGTTACCATAAAAATCAACAGGTTAGCGCCATAGTGCGTACTTGGCACCAGACTTGCTTTTGAACCTGCGCATCATGTTCATCAGGAGGTGAAAGATGATTATTGGCACGAGTGCGCTTGAGCAGCTTGTTTCCCGGGCTGTGGTTGGGCGCAAGACCGTCGATGAGGTGTCTCAGGACGCTTTCAGCACGGTCGCCGCCGCTGGCCTGAATTCAGGCACGGCACCGGTCGTTGCGCAAACCAGCAATTCGACATCGCAGGACAGCAAGCAGGACAACAGCGGTTACAACGAATCCTTCGCACGGATGATGATCAACCTCAAGTCTGCCGGTGATACGTCACTGTCGGAAAAGACGGCTGATCGCGACAACGGCGTCATCGGCTCAGTGGCTAACACCACCAGCGCCAACGATGTTGCATCGACGGGTTCGGTAGAACAGAAATTTATGGACTCTCTGAAGCAGACAGCCGAAGAGAAAGTGCGCGAGAAGCTGACCGGCGTCAGCCAGAAAGACTACGACGCAATGGCACCTCAGGACCAACTGGCAATCGACCAGAAAGTCCAGGACGCGCTCAAGGACAAACAGAACGATGTGGCGGATGACATCAACACGCGCATCAGGGGTATCAAGGCCGGAATGGTGGCCTGATCGAGGTAACCTGTTCAGTTGTTTGTTCGTTGACTGTAACGGCCTCTTCGCTTGCTCACAAAGCCTGTCTTTGACGGATCGTGCCAATGCCCGCATTGGCATGCATCCGTGATGCTCTACGTCACAACCAAGCTGCCGCGCAACGTCATGCCTGTCCCGCATTCACTGCACATAAACAAAGCGCTTCTTCGCCGCGATATCACTGACGACGCAGAGTGCGACGCAAGTGACAGGGCGAAGTCGGGCCGGAAACGGAGCCGGGATTTTGCTTACTTTGATCCTTCAAAGTCAGTCGCCGAGGGGCGAAAAGGTGGCTTGAGCCGTGAACAAACATCACTACAGAACCGCTGTGTGACGCGGAGCGCCACAAAGAGGACGCAGAGCG
>NZ_ATDK01000403.1 GCF_000444135.1 Pseudomonas avellanae BPIC 631 | reverse complement strand
CTGGTCAGTGAGAAATCACTGTCCAGATGCTCGTGGAATCAGTGTCCAAGTCAGCGTGGAATCACTGTCCAAGTGTTCGTGGAATGGGTGTCCAAGTGCGCGTGGAATCCCCACTCAATTCCCAGCAAGACCTTAAGCCCGCCCCCCCCATCGCGGGCTTTTCTTTGTCTGCGATTTGAGTGCAAGACCGTCTCCCGGCCGCGCGGGAACATCACGCAGCAAATGCTTTCCAAGCCCTATCCTTCCAGATGAACCCCCTGCGAACATGAAAAACACCCTGAAAAAGCTGGTCATCAGTATTGCGTGCCTGACCGGGGCTCCGGTTTATGCGGCTTGCCAGATGACGCCCATTACGTATGACATGCCGACGCAACGCCTGGATGAAGCCCTGCAGCAACTGGCCCATCGATCCGGTTGCCCGGTGACGGTTGACCTGGGCGCTGACAGCAGCAAAAAGGTCAAGAAGTTCAAGGGCACGTTCACGCCGGACAGGGCGCTGTGGCTGGTACTGAAGAAAACCGGGCTGGAGGGCTATGTTGAAAACAACGGGCTCACCGTTGATCGCCGGGGCCAGGATTTTGTCCATGCGCGGGCAGCAGAGATTCGTACGTCGCTTGATGATGCAGGGACAAAGGTCAACGCTGGAAAGAAGAAGCGCTTCCTCCACGAACTGACCAGTATCGAAACCGGCGCAAAAAAGCTGGTTCTGGAGCAGAGCTTTGTCAGCGCTGCCGAGATGGCGAGTTACAAGCGTGACTTCGATGAGTTGTCGAGCCAGATACCGGCCAGCAAGTGAGTGCCGGAAAATTGCGCTAACATTCGCAGCTTTTGAAGAAGCTGCCCCGGCGCGCTGTGGAATATCGATGAAAAGAACCGCGTTATTCGTACTGGCACTGGCGCTGCATCCGATGGCCCAAGGTGCAGGCGATGCAGAGGCCGGGAAGGCAGTGTTCACCCGCCTCTGCTCAGGTTGCCACAAGATCGGCCCTTCTGCGCGCAGCGCATTTGGCCCACCGCTTAACGGCATCATTGGCAGGCAAGCAGGTCAGCAAGAAGGCTACGTATACACCGACGCAATGAAAAACTCGGGGCTGATCTGGACGCGCGAAGAATTGCGCACGTACATCAAGGACCCAGGCGAAGTTGTGCCTGGTACACGGATGAAGCTGTGGTGGATGGGTAACGATGAAAAAATGGAAGACCTGCTCGAATACCTGGATGCCAACAAGTAAGACAGGCCGGTAATAAACCGCCCTCGGTATCGGCCGAGGGCAATCGGTCAATTATTTGTCGGGCGTGTACGGCGGGTAGTCATCCTTGCTGCCCTTTTCAGTGGCCGGCGTTGTTGCAGGCTCAGTCGGGTCGATCTGCGGGTCTTGGGTCTTCGGTGACTCCTCGTCGAAACCCGGATCATTTTTGCCTTGATTGCTCTTGTCTTGGTTGTTGCTGCCAGGCGTTGTGCCGGTCATGTGCACCTCCACTGTAGAATTCAGAACCTGATATTCAGAGAACCGACACACGCAGCCGTGCGATACGTCTGACGAATGGTCCCTCGCAGCGGGATGATCTAGCAGCATTCATAGGCAACTGGTAGCCTTGCGCCATATAGGGAGAGAACCATGAAAAGGCTTTCAATGACACTTGCCGTGGCAGCGTTGCTGGGTGCAAGCACGGCGCACAGCGAGATATTCAAATGCACGTCGGCGCAGGGAAAGGTGAGCTACGCGTCAATCCCCTGTGAAGGCGACGCCCAGAGCGCCCCACAGCGGCAAGGCCCGCCGAACATGCGGCGCGACGACGAACCGCTGGATTACGTCCACAAGACCAATCTCAAGGCCACCGAATACCTGAAGGTCAGCGGCCGCACGCACGTGACAGTGTACGAGACAGAGCGCTAAAAGGCGTTTCAGAGAAACCGCCCGCCACCGCCAAGCGTGCCCTCGCAGTGTCAAAGCCCGCTCTACAACAGCCAGTGTTTTGATCCGTCGGGTGGCATGTCTGCAGCAGGGAATAGGAGATAAGGCCAATGCAGACGCCATAAGGGCAGCGATCCATCCTGATGGTCACTGCCCATGACGCCTGCAAAGGTGCCGGTAACTGCGCTGGAAAATTACTTGCTCTCTTTGACAACAGTTCCCAGGCCTGCGTCCTTGACCAGGTAACGGCCTTCGACATCGCTCAGTTGTTTAAGGCCATTACGCGCCATGACCACGCCTACTTCGACTTCCTGCTTCAAGTAAACTACTTCACCAGCCTTGATCGAAAGAGGCAGATCAGCCCAGTTCTCGGCTTTGGAGCTGATGACGTGTTGACCAGGTGAGACGTAGAAATAGATGTACTGGTTACCCCGGTTGTAACCCATTTCGGATTCGGCTTCCTTGTCATCAAGAAAGACATTGAAGCGAACCATCATTCCGGCGTTGCTTGGACGAACGACATATATCAGGCCCTTGTCCGCGACAGCAGGCTTGGGCAACGTATATTGCGAGACTTCAGCCTGCATCTTTTCCATTGAAGGCGATGCACACCCGTATAGCAGCGCCATGGAAAGCAAAGCTGCAGTCTTGCAAAAAGTCTTGAACATTTGAATCGTCCTTGTTGAAGAGTGGAGCTTGCTTATCGGCCATTACGCCACAAGCTGAAGAGCTGATCGCGACGTCCGGCATGATCAAGTCCACTCTCGAAAGGAACATGCTTACCGGTCAAGCACATCTGCACGTACTTCACTGATCTGTATCTCCGGAATCAGATCGGTGTAGTTGATGATGTCCGCATTGATCTGCTTTGAGTGCGGCCCCATGCCCGCTTCAAAGTCTGCAATGGAGTCGCAGTAGATGTGGCACATGCCGATGTAGCGAGGGTCCGAGCCAGGCACTGCGCCGCCGATGCCCCTGTCGACGCTGTAGCCCTTGCAGTAGCTGCCCATCAGTTCCTGCACCAGCGGCAGGTGTTTGTCGCGATAGTAATCGTGATCAAAACGGGCACCCTCTTCATACGCATACAGCACGCTGACTTTGATCATATCGATAGACTCCTGAATAAATGGTCAATAAAAATTTCTCCAGACACTCTAGGGTCTGTTCCCGTTTCACATTGGTAGCCACAGAAAAGCGCAGGCCATTGCTATGACGCTTTCATAGTTTCTCTTGAGTTT
>NZ_ATDK01000402.1 GCF_000444135.1 Pseudomonas avellanae BPIC 631 | reverse complement strand
GCTGCGCCGCAGACTCAAGATCGGACGCAGAGCGTCCAGGGCGGCATGCGACGCGGAGCGTCGCACGATAACTCGGTAGTTGGGATTATCGTTCCGCACGCGTTGGAGTGCAGTGAGGTGACTATTGTTATATTTAGGTACTGAGACGCCCATAGATCGGGCTTCTGCCCGGAGGGCGTAGGAGCTTCAGGAGGTTACGACGGCTGCGATGGGCTGCGAAGCGGCCCCAAAACAGGCCGCCTCGGGTGTGTCTGGTGTACCGAGGCGGCTGGTTTTACTGCCGGTTCCCGGCAGTTCGCGGACAAGTCCGCTCCTACGAAAATCGAGAGATCCCGGGCGAGCGAAGTGTCGCCAGGTCCTCTCCTACGAAAATCGGGAGATCGTGGATAAGCGAAGTGTCGCCCGGTCTACTATTGCGCCATCCTGGCGAACTCACACCAGCACAATCTGATTCTTGCCCTGGCGCTTGGCCTGGTACATCGCTGCATCGGCGCGGCCGTAGAGGGCTTCCAGGCCTTGGTCTTCCGGGCCTAGATTGGTCAGGCCCTGGCTGGCGGTGATGCTGAAGGTGCTGCCATTTGCCTGAAAGTTCTGGCGCTGGATCTCGCGTTGCAGGCGTTCGGCGATCTGCATGGCCATCTCCGGGGCGCAGCCAGGGAACACCGCTGCAAACTCCTCGCCGCCGATGCGGCCGAACAGATCGCCACGCCGCAATGCCGAGCGACCGCTTTCTGCGATGCGTTGCAGCACGGTGTCGCCTTCCTGATGGCCGTAGGTGTCGTTCACCAGTTTGAAGTCATCGATGTCCAGCAACAGGAAGGCCAGCGGCGTGCCGTTGAGGCGAGCCAGTTCGAACTCGCGCTGGGCGCACTCGAAAAAGTGTCGGCGGTTGCTGCTTTGGGTGAGGACATCGGTGGTAGCCAGGCGTTGCAGCTCATCTTCGAGGTGCTTCTTCTCGGTGATGTCTTCAGCGATGCCCACCACAATCAGGCGCTGACTCGCGTCGGCGCGGTGGCTGACGAAGCATTTGTCGCTGAGCCAGCGCACTTCGCCGTCGGCGCGAATGATGCGGTACTCGCGGTCCTCGACAGCGCCTTTCTCGATGACTTCGCTCAAGCTACGCTCGGCGTAATTCAGGTCATCGGGGTAGATGCTGTCGCGCCACTCGCTGTAGTCAGCCAGCAGCAGCCCGGCCGAGCGACCGAAAATGTGCTCGTAAGCCGGGCTGACGTAGATCATGCGCTGGGTTTCCCAGTCGAACGCCCACAAAACTGCGTTCACACTCACCAGCAACGAGCTGAACAATTGTTCGCGCTCGCTCAGGCGTGCAACTTCTGCCTGGGCGTGCATCAGGGCTAACAGGGTTTCTGCGGCTGCAGGCATATCAGTGATCGGCGTGCCGGGTAGGGCGGTAGGGGACTGCTTTTCCATAAGAGTGCATCTCAAGCGATTGCGGCCAGCGCCACACACCTTCCCAAAGAGCCCGGGAAAGATGATGAGATAGGATGAACGGGGGGAAGTTCCTGAACGGGCACGCCCACAGGGGGCGTGCCGATCAACGGTATCAGGCGTGAGCGGGGCGTAACGAGTAGGTTTTCAGCTGATCGGCGAACTCGCGCAGAGACTGAATACCACTGGCTTCGGCCTCGTGAATCCACTCTTTCATGGCGGAAAGCATGTCATGACCGTTGCTGCTGGTCTTGGCCCAGATCTGCTGCAAGGCCAGGCGCTTCTCGTAAATCACTTTCAGTGCGTGGCTGTGCTCGAGCATGGTCTGGATGCGCAGGTGGTGCTTGTCATCGAGCAGGCTGGTCTCGCGCGACAGCAGCCGTTTGGCGCGGCGGAACTGATGACGGACGGACTCGTCGGCCTTGGCCAGTTCCTGGGTAACCAGTGGCGCGATGACCAGCTTGCGGTACTGGGCCATGATCTGGAACCGGTTATTGAGAATCGCCATGGCGGTGTCCATGTCGATATGGCCCTTGCCTTCTACCCGGTGGGCGATAGGCGCGACCCGCTGGACCTTGGCCAGACGCAGAAAACTGAACAGCTTGATCCACGCCCAGCCCATGTCGAATTCCCACGGCTTGACGGAAAGCTTTGCCGAGTTGGGGTAGGTGTGGTGATTGTTGTGCAGCTCTTCGCCGCCGATCACGATGCCCCACGGCACCAGATTGGTGGCCGCATCACGGCATTCAAAGTTGCGATAGCCGACGGCATGGCCCAGACCGTTGACCACACCGGCAGCCCAGAACGGAATCCACATCATCTGGATGGCCCAGACGGTGATGCCGATGGCGCCGAACAGCGCCAGGTCGATGACTGCCATCAGGACGATACCCAGCATTTTGTAACGCGAGTACAGATTGCGCTCGATCCAGTCTTCCGGGCAGTTCTTGCCGTAGATACGCAGGGTGTCCTGGTTCTGGGCTTCTTCGCGATACAGCTCGGCGCCTTTGCGCAGTACGGTGGACAGGCCCTTGACGACCGGGCTGTGCGGGTCGTCGACGGTTTCGCATTTTGCGTGGTGTTTGCGGTGGATGGCGGTCCACTCGCGGGTGTTCTGCGCCGTGGTCAGCCACAGCCAGAAGCGGAAGAAGTGTTTCAGCCCCGCATTGAGTTCAAGCGAGCGGTGGGCCGAGTAGCGGTGCAGATAGACCGTGACCCCGACGATGGTCACGTGGGTCATCGCCAGCGTGACTGCTATTACCTGCCAGACTGAAAGGTCGAGCAAACCGTTGTACAACATAGGCTGTTTGGCCCTCGAAAAGTTACGTGTGAAGAAAAAAGTTACGACGGGCATTATCACTGACATCACACAGAAAACCAGTCACCCTTTCAGATAAGAGTCGCAGAATGTTTCTTGCTCTATAATCCTGCCTTTTCATAAGGTTTTTCGTTTCTGATGTCAGATTACTCCCGCGGCGCGCTGCGAACGGCCGTCCTGTATGGGCTGCTGTCCATTTTGTGGTTCATGGCGTGCGACCTCCTGCTGCCCCTTTTCATCGAAGAACCGGCTCGATTGGCGGTCTGCCATCAGATGACCGGTTACGCCTGGGTGCTGCTCAGCGCGGTGACGATATTCGTTGCGCGTGACAGATTGAGGAAAATCATCGGTGGCGAGGCGCATTTCGAGCGCCAGCAGGACGATTACGACCGGCTGCGGCTGGCCGAGGCGGTGTTCGACAGCACTCGTGAAGGCGTGCTGGTCAGCGATGCGCAAGGGCGGATCGTTCACGTCAATCGTGCATTTGTGGACATCACCGGGTATCAAGCCGAGGAAGTGCTGGGTTTCAACCCCAGCACGTTCAAATCCGGTCGCCACGGCCCGGAGTTCTACCGGCAGATGTACCACTCGCTGCTCAGCGTGGGCCAGTGGAGCGGCGAAATCTGGAACCGGCGCAAGAGCGGCGAGATTTACCCGCAGTGGCAGACCATTCGCAGCGTCAGTGGCGACGACGGCCAGCCGCGACATTTTGTGGCGGTGTTCTCCGACATCACGGCCATCAAACGCTCCGAGCATGAGCTGGCGCAACTGGTCCATTACGACGGGCTGACCGATTTGCCCAATCGCCTGCTGCTGACGGATCGCATCAGTCAGGCGCTGACGTCCGCGCGGTTCAGCAAGCGTGGTTGCGGCTTGTTACTGGTTGATCTGGATCATTTCAAGAATATCAACGATAGCCTCGGCCACAACGTTGGCGACGATCTGCTCAGGGCCGTGGCCGAGCGGCTCAAGGGGCTGTCTGATAACGAAATGACGGTGGCGCGGCTGGGTGGCGACGAGTTTGCGCTGCTGGTCAAAAACTGTCCGCAAATGGTCCAGGCCGCTGCGTTGGCGCAACAGGTCATCGAGGTATTGAAGGCACCGTTTGCTATCGCCGCGCATCAGCTGTTTGTCACTGCCAGCATTGGCATCAGCCTGTATCCCGGCGATGCGCTGAGCGCCGAGCAGTTGTTGCGCAATGCCGATTCGGCGCTGTTCAAGGCCAAAAGTGAGGGGCGCGACTGTTATGCGCTATACACAGAGGAACTGACCGCCCACGCCCAGCAGCGCGTGCAACTGGCCGGCGAGCTGCGTCAGGCCATCGAACAGGGCGAGTTGCGGGTTTTCTACCAGCCGGTCCACGACCTCATCACCCGTTCTGTCTGCGGCGTCGAAGCGCTGGTGCGCTGGCAGCACCCTACGCGCGGAATGGTTTCGCCGGGCGAATTCATTCCCATCGCCGAACAGAACGGCCTGATCGCCGACATTGATGCCTGGGTGCTGAACGCCGCCTGTCGGCAGATGCGCGCCTGGCTGACCGAGGGCGTGTCGATTGCATTCGTCGCAGTCAATGTGTCCAGCCGTCTGTTCAGTCGCGGCGATCTCGACCGTCAGGTTGCGCAGGTGCTGCACGATACCGGGCTTGATCCGGCCTTTCTGGAGCTGGAAGTGACGGAAAGCGCAGTCATGGAAGACCCCGAACAGGCGATTGAACAACTGCACCGGCTGCGTGAGCTGGGCCTGAGCCTGGCCATCGATGACTTCGGCACCGGTTACTCTTCACTGTTGCGGCTCAAGCGCATGCCGGTGCAGAAGTTGAAGATCGACCAGGGGTTTGTGGCCGGGCTGCCGGGTGATGGCGACGATAGCGCGATTGTCCGAGCCGTCATCGCACTGGGCGCCAGCCTGGGCATGCGCGTGCTGGCGGAAGGCATCGAACAGGCCAGCCAGGCTGCCTTTCTGCTGGAGAACGGCTGTCAGTTGGGGCAAGGCTACTGGTTTGCACGGCCGATGGCTGCGCACCTGATCGACTGGTCTCACGCGCCTGTTTTTGACCCCGGCGCGTCCTGAAAAGATCAGGCTTGCCGGGGGGGGCAACGCATCCTGGCGAGGCACCGACTTGCTAAATGTCTTTTGGTTATATCTGCATTCCTAAATAGTCTTTTTAAGAATATCCGCGCGTCACTATTATTGCCCTACCGCCATACGCCATCGCCCCCAGTCGCGAAGGCCGGCAACTCACATTTCAAGGAAAAAGATAATGAGCGCATCTCTACGTAGTGTTGACGGTCAGGACGAAGCAGCAATTCTGCGTGAGATTCAGAGTGCGTTACGTGACCTGCGTTTTGGCGCCGTCGAAATCACTGTGCACAACGCGCAGGTGGTGCAAATCGAGCGCAAGGAAAAGTTTCGTTTGCAGAACCCCGCCGCCAAGCAGAGCTGAAACGGCACCCGACTGGTCCACCGGAGGCTTCATCCTGACTCCTGATACAACCCTGAAAAAAAGCAGCGCGTCGGTGCGGATGCCGCTCTGACGCGCGAAGAAGAAATCAAAACAGCCAACACACTGCATTCCAGGAGCTTCATCTATGTCCATTCGCCGTTTTGCTCTGGCCGCTCTCGCCAGTGCTGTTTTCGCAGGTTCGGCTGTTGCCAAGGATTACGAACTGCTCAACGTGTCTTACGATCCGACACGCGAGCTGTATCAGGATTACAACGCAGAATTCGTCAACTTCTGGAAAAAATCCCATCCAGACGACAACGTGAAGATTAACCAGTCTCACGGCGGTTCGGGCAAGCAGGCGCGTGGCGTGATCGACGGTCTGCGTGCCGACGTAGTGACCCTGGCGCTGGCCGGTGATATTGACGAAATCGCCAAGCTCGGCAAAACCCTGCCTGAAAACTGGCAGACCCGCCTGCCGGACGCCAGCACGCCGTACACCTCGACCATCGTGTTTCTGGTGCGCAAGGGCAACCCCAAAGGTATCAAGGACTGGGGCGACCTGATCAAGAAAGACGTTTCTGTGATTACCCCCAACCCGAAAACATCCGGCGGTGCGCGCTGGAACTTCCTGGCGGCCTGGGCCTACGGCCTGAAGGCGGGTGGCGGCGATGAAGCCAAAGCCAAGGAATACGTGCAGACGCTGTTCAAGCACGTGCCGATTCTGGACACCGGCGCTCGCGGCTCGACCATCACCTTCGTCAACAACGGTCAGGGTGACGTGTTGCTGGCCTGGGAAAACGAAGCATTCCTGGCGCTGAACGAAGACGGCGGCAAAGGCAAGGACAAGTTCGATATTGTCGTACCTTCGCTGTCGATCCTTGCCGAACCTCCGGTTGCGATGGTCGACAAGAACGCCGAGAAGAAGGGCAACACCGAGATCGCGACCGAGTACCTCAAGCACCTGTACAGCAAGGAAGGTCAGGAAATTGCTGCAAAAAATTACTATCGTCCACGCAATACCGAAGTCGCTGCCAAATACGAGAAGCAATTCCCGAAACTTGACCTGGTGACTATCGACAAAGACTTTGGCGGCTGGAAGACTGCGCAGCCGAAGTTTTTCAATGATGGCGGCGTGTTCGACCAGATTTACCAAGCGCAATAAACCGAATGACGATGCCGCGCGAGCGGCATCACAGGTTTGGTCAAGCAGCCCGGATTAACGTCCGGGCTTCGTGCAAGTGAAACCAGGGACTTTTATGTCGCGTCGTATCTCCCCCGTCATTCCCGGCTTCGGGCTGACGCTGGGCTACACCTTGGTGTACCTCAGTCTGATTGTGCTAATACCGCTGGCCGCCATGTTCATACATGCCGCGCAGCTTACCTGGGATCAGTTCTGGACCATCATCACGGCGCCTCGCGTGATTGCGGCACTCAAACTGAGTTTCGGCACCGCGTTCTACGCGGCCCTGATCAACGGCGTGATCGGTACGCTGCTGGCCTGGGTGCTGGTGCGCTACACCTTCCCCGGCCGCAAGATCATCGATGCAATGATCGATTTGCCGTTCGCCCTGCCGACCGCCGTGGCCGGTATCGCCCTGACAGCGCTGTACGCACCCAATGGCTGGGTCGGGCAGTTCGCCGCTGATCTAGGCTTCAAGATCGCCTACACCCCGTTGGGTATCACGCTGGCGCTGACGTTTGTCACGCTGCCGTTTGTGGTGCGTACCGTGCAGCCTGTGCTGGCCGATATCCCGCGAGAAGTCGAAGAGGCCGCCGCCTGTCTGGGCGCGCGTCCGCTGCAGGTGTTCCGCCACATCCTCGTTCCGGCCTTGCTGCCGGCCTGGCTGACCGGCTTCGCCCTGGCGTTTGCCAGAGGCGTGGGCGAGTACGGTTCGGTGATTTTCATAGCCGGCAACATGCCGATGAAAACCGAGATTCTGCCGCTGCTGATCATGGTCAAGCTCGACCAGTACGATTACACCGGCGCGACCGCTATCGGCGTGATGATGCTGGTGGTTTCCTTCATTCTGCTGCTGCTGATCAATTTGCTGCAGCGGCGTATCGAAACCCCATCCTGAGGAGGCGCAGAACATGTCTTATTCATCTGTTTCAGCCGCCGCCTCCGCCAACGCCGCCCGTTGTGGCAGCGCGGTGTCGCGGCGTATTCTGATCGGCCTGTGCTGGCTGGTCTTCGTGCTGTTTCTCGGCTTGCCGCTGTTTATCGTGGTGTCGCAGGGGCTGAAAAACGGTCTGGGTGCATTTTTTACCGCCATCCTTGAACCGGATGCCTTGTCGGCCCTCAAGCTGACGGTGATTGCGGTGCTGATTTCGGTGCCGCTCAATGTGGTGTTCGGCGTCAGCGCGGCGTGGTGCGTGAGCAAATACTCGTTCCGTGGCAAGAGCATTCTGGTCACGCTGATCGACCTGCCGTTCTCGGTATCGCCGGTTATCGCAGGTCTGGTCTACGTGTTGATGTTTGGTGCGCAGGGCCTGTTCGGGCCTTGGTTGCAGGACCACGACATCCAGATCGTGTTTGCCCTGCCGGGCATCGTACTGGCGACCATCTTTGTCACCGTGCCGTTCGTGGCGCGTGAGCTGATCCCGCTGATGCAGGAGCAGGGCACGCAGGAAGAAGAGGCCGCACGGCTGTTGGGTGCCAACGGCTGGCAGATGTTCTGGCACGTTACGGTGCCGAACATCAAATGGGGCCTGATCTACGGCGTGGTGTTGTGTACTGCGCGGGCGATGGGCGAGTTTGGTGCCGTGTCGGTGGTCTCCGGGCACATTCGCGGCGTTACCAACACCCTGCCGCTGCATGTCGAAATTCTCTACAACGAGTACAACCACGTCGCAGCCTTTGCCGTGGCGAGCCTGTTGCTGATCCTGGCGCTGTTCATCCTGCTGCTCAAGCAGTGGAGCGAATCACGCATTAACCGTCTGCGCCATAACGCGGCGGAGGAATAATCATGTCGATCGAAGTCCGTAACGTCAGCAAGAATTTCAACGCCTTCAAGGCCCTGAACAACATCAGTCTGGACATCCAGAGTGGCGAGCTGGTCGCTTTGCTGGGCCCGTCAGGCTGCGGCAAGACTACTTTGTTGCGCATTATTGCCGGTCTGGAAACTCCGGATGACGGCAGCATCGTGTTCCACGGTGAAGACGTTTCCGGCCATGACGTGCGTGATCGCAACGTCGGGTTCGTGTTCCAGCACTATGCGCTGTTCCGCCACATGACCGTGTTCGACAACGTCGCCTTCGGCCTGCGCATGAAGCCCAAGAGCGAGCGCCCGAACGAAACGCGCATTGCGGAGAAAGTCCACGAGTTGCTGAACATGGTGCAACTGGACTGGCTGGCTGATCGATACCCGGAGCAGTTGTCCGGTGGCCAGCGTCAGCGGATCGCCCTGGCCCGTGCGCTGGCGGTCGAGCCGAAAGTGCTGTTGCTGGACGAGCCGTTCGGCGCGCTGGACGCCAAGGTCCGCAAGGAGCTGCGTCGCTGGCTGGCGCGCTTGCACGAAGACATCAACCTGACCTCGGTGTTCGTGACCCATGATCAGGAAGAGGCCATGGAAGTGGCCGACCGCATCGTGGTCATGAACAAGGGCGTGATCGAACAGATCGGCTCGCCGGGCGAGGTGTACGAGAACCCGTCCAACGATTTCGTCTACCACTTCCTGGGTGACTCCAACCGCCTGAGCCTGGGTGACGAAGGCCATGTGCTGTTCCGGCCGCACGAAGTCTCGTTGTCACGCCAGGAAATCGAAGACCACCACGCCGCCGAAGTCCGCGACATCCGCCCGCTGGGCGCGACCACACGGGTGACGCTGAAGGTGGAAGGGCAGAACGAACTGATCGAGGCCGAAGTGGTGAAAGACCACGACAGCCTGGTGGGCCTGGCCAAGGGCGAGACACTGTTCTTCAAGCCGAAGGTGTGGCAGAAGCTTTGAGGGGCTGGGTGCACGCGCTGGAGCGATGCTCCAGCGCTCATCGTTGTGCACAAATCCGCTTTTGATTCTGGCCTAAGGCCGTGGGAGTGGACTTGTCCACGAAAGCTCCATTCCGGGCGATACATCTTCAGCGGATGTAACG
>NZ_ATDK01000401.1 GCF_000444135.1 Pseudomonas avellanae BPIC 631 | reverse complement strand
GGGCGGTGGCTTCTCGATTCGACAAACTCAAGAGAAACTATGAAAGCGTCATAGCAATGGCCTGCGCTTTTCTGTGGTTGCCAATGTGAAACGGGAACAGCCCCTAAGCTGAAGATTTCAATGACAACCAATGTGGCTCAGGGCTGGGGATCTCTTGCTGGAAATGCCACACCCCAGCCCCCTTCCTGTTTGCACTCACCCGAGTGTTAGGCAGTGCATCCTGTCCACATTGCGTCACGCCAAACAGTCGATCGAGTAGCCAAAGGCTCAGGTTTTGCTCGCCTTGTTCAGCGAGGCGATACACGGCGAGACGAACAAGTTGCCGCGATAGGCACCCGCCAGGGTTTTGGCCGCGACGATCATCCACATGAAAGAGAGCATCAACACCAGCGTCACGCCAAAGAAGCTAAAGAACGTGAGGTGCAGCATAGAGCCCAATTTGAGGGTTGTTACGGCGTACACTCCCAGCGGAAAGGTGAAGCCCCACCAGCCGAGGTTGAAGGGAATTCCCTCCCTGAAGTAGCGCGCGGTAATTAGCAGCGCCAATACCATCCACCACAATCCCAGCCCCCAGAACAGCACACCACCGATCAAGCCAATGCCCTCGGCTACGACGCCGATGCTTGCCATTCCATGAGCAGCAAAGATCGCTGGAGCATCGTTGCCCAGCACCAACATCCCCAAAGCTCCGGTACCGATCGGCCCTAAAGACAGCCAGCTCGATGCTGCCATGCTTTCATGAGGTAGTTTGTGCAGCGCCATGCGCAGTAACAGGATCACCAGGATGCTCAAGGCGACGGGCACCGAGTAGGCCCACAGCACGCAGCTGGTGATGAGCATGGTGAACTGTGCGCTCGCGTCAGCGAGGTGCGGAGCCAATAGACCGCCACTGGAGGCAGCCACCTCAGCCGCAACTACTGGCAGCAACCATACCGCTGTCATCTGATCGATGCTGTGCTGCTGGCGGGTAAACATCATGTACGGGATCAGCACCCCGCAGGCCAATGCCATGGCGACATCGATCCACCACAACACTTCCGCTAAAGCGACTACCCCATCCCCCCAGCGTGGCAAACCATAAAGGAGAAAACCGTTGATGATGGTCGCCAATCCCATGGGGATGGTTCCAAAAAACATCGATACAGTGGAGTGGCCGAAGATCTGTTTGGCCTCATCGAAGAACAACACCCAACGGCTCGCGTACATCAGCGTGAACAGGCAAAACAGCACGATATTAAAAAACCACAAAGCTTCCCCTAACGCTTTGGGCCACTGCGCAGCAAAAGGCAGTTGGCCCAGAGCCAGAGCCAGAATCCCGGTGCCCATCGTGGCGGCGAACCAGTTGGGTGTGAACTGCCGGATCGCTTCTCGTGGATTGGACAAGGCCGCCAGGGGATGGCTGCCGCCCATTATAGCTGCGAGTCGTGTATCACTCATTTTCGCGCTCCCGCTTCAGTTTGCCGTCAATATGACATAGCTGAAGTATAGGTTGGTGGGCATAGTGGTAAAAACGGATAGTATAGGTTTATATTACCTATTAAGAAGGTAGATCCCTTGAAGCTTAGCCTGCGTCAGCTACAAATTTTCTGCGCCGTCGCGCAACACGGTAGCACCACCAGCGCAGCCATTTCGGTGTCACTGTCCCAATCTGCAACCAGCGCCGCACTCAACGAGTTGGAAAACGCCTTGGATACCAGGCTGTTCGACCGTGTCGGCAAGCGTTTAGTGCTGAACGATAACGGCCATGCCTTACTGCCTCAAGCCAGAAGGATGCTTGAGAATGCACAACAGATAGAGGCCAGTTTCTTACCAGGCCATCCCGGGCTGAAAACACGCTTGCGGGTAGGATGCAGTACCACGATAGGCAATTATGTTCTGCCATTGATTCTCGGTGAGCTGCGTCGATCAGCATCACATTTGAGGGTCGATGTCGACATGGCCAATAGCATGGCGGTCGCAAGACGAGTCGCCGATTTCGAGATTGATATGGGCCTGATCGAGGGGCCTTGCCACCTCCCCGAACTCAGTGCCGAGCCTTGGCTTGTTGATGAGCTGCTTATTGTCGCAGGCCAACGGCACCCCTTGGCACTAAAGCAGCAGGTCACACTTGACGACCTTCGTACTGCTGAATGGCTACTGCGCGAGCCAGGTTCTGGTACCCGCGAAGAAGTCGAACAACTGCTGCTGCGTCATCTGCACGATCTCGCCGAAACGCGCCAGATCGGCAGTTCAGAGGCCATCAAGCATACGCTCGCACAAGGCATCGGCATCAGTTGCCTGTCCCGCTGGGTCGTTCGGGATCTACTGGCCTCTGAAGTCCTGGTTGAACTGCCGCACTCCCTGCCTGCACTGACACGACGGTTTTTTCTGATCCGCCACCGGGACAAATACATCTCGCCTGGGCTTGAGCGATTCTGGGAACATTGCAGTCAATTCGTGAGCCAGAGGTAGCCAGACCTATTTATAAAACAGGTAAGAGCTACCAAAACAAGTTGTTTCCGGAATTTATCAAAGACGCATAAGGTCAACTCATTGCCCTGCAGCGATGAACGAGTTGTCTTTGCCAAGGCGCCACTGGATGCCTTGCTTACCCTTATGAGGAAACTCTGATGAATGTGATAAAGAAAACCGTCACAGCCCTGACGTTGGGTGTTGCGTTGGCCACAACGATGAGCGCGTGGGCTGCGGAAGATCGCTGGACGTTTGACGGCGATATTCACAACAACTCGCTGGCCGTCAGCCCTGATGAAACGACGGCGGTGGTCTCTTACAGTCAGCGTCCAGATGTAGTGGTTTATGATTTGAAAACCGGTAAGGTTCGCCAGGTTCTCACCGGCTACGTCACGCCGCGAAATATTGTGTTTTCGCCAACTGGCGATGTGTTCTACCTCTCCGACAGCAGTTTGGGGGTCGTGCGCAAGATTGACACCAAGACTTTGAAAGTGATCGCAGATATTCCGTTGGGCGCAGGTGCTTTTGGTACCACACTTAGCAAGGACGGAAGCCTGCTCTACGTCAACAATGAAGCGGCCAGCACGCTGTCGGTCATTGACCTTGATCACCAGCGGCCAGTAGCTGTGGTACCTGGCTTCTCCCAACCGCGCCAAGGCATCCGAGTAAGCCCTGACGGCAAAACCGTCTATGTCACCAACTTTCTTGGGGACAAAATTACCCTGGTCGACAGCAAGACCAATATGATCGAAGGTGAGATCACTGGCTTCAACAAGTTGCGCGCCATCTCCATATCGGCGGACGGCAATACGCTGTACGCGGCTAACAGCGGCAGTAACAGCATCGCAGTTGTCGACACTCAAAAACGCGCCATTACAACCACCGTCATGGTGGGCAAAGACCCCTACGGCGCAGCACTTACTCCAGACGGGCTGCACGTCTACTCGGGTAACCTCGGTGACAACAGCCTTTCAGTGATCGACACCAAAACGCTGAAAGTGACCACCACTGTGACCGGTTTGAAGGCACCCCGCCAGGCCATTGTCTTCACCAAAGACAAGTCGAAGGCGTATGTCCTCAATGAGGACTTGAGTATCTCCACAGTCGATCTCGCCAGCAACAAGGTGGTGTCGACGCTCAAGGCCGACTGATTGAACAGCGCAGGCCTTCATGGGGGCCTGCTGATACTCCACGACCAAGTGAATAATAATGAGTGAAAGTGATGAGTTCTGGATGATGAATCGCCGTCGCTCATTGAGCTGAGCTAGTGATGCTTGACCGTGAGCGTCGCTTTGCTCAATTGAGGAAGGCACAGGGTGGGGGGGAGCCCAGCATTCCAGCAAAAAATGATATCGGGACGTTTTTTCTACGGAATCGAATTAACCTGTTTGTGGCTCGTCTACTGTCTGATCGCATGCTGTTTCAAATAGCAGGTGGGTCTTCTAAAAATTAAAAATGACCAAAGGAAATACCTATGTTCAAAAAGATGATTCTCACCGTCGCTGTTGCCGCCTGCTGCATGTCGGGTTTGGCGTTCGCCGATGCGCCAGTCAAGCTTGCTGAAACGGACAAGGGAAAAGTACTCGTAGACGCGAAAGGAATGACTCTTTATACCTCCGGTAAGGACACCTCGGGCAAGTCGGTCTGCAATGGGCCATGCGCTGCAAACTGGCCACCTTTACCGGTATCCGCAGACGCGAAAGCGGGTCATGATTACTCTGTCGTCACTCGAGACGATGGCACAAAACAATGGGCATACAAAGGCATGCCACTTTACAGCTGGGTCAAAGATACCAAGCCAGGGGATACAACAGGTGACGGCGTCAATCAGGTCTGGCACGTTGCCAAGCCGTAACGTCACATAATTAATAGGCTGGCTTGAGCCACTGGCTTTGTCAGTGGCGCAAGCCAGAAGAGTACGCGCCTGATATTTTCGCCAACATACAGCTGCCGCGCCTCATAAAGCCTTGATGGATCATATCAACGAAAAATGGGGTCTAGGCACTGATCGCCTTGCTCGCTTGCCTAACCCGGTCGAGCTGCCGTTGCTGGGCTGGATTTACGCCCTCCCTGACCAGCTTGCGTGCCGCTTCACTTCGTTCTCGTGCTTCTGACACCCTCACGGCAGGGGAATAGCCTAGTCCGATCATGCAGACTTGCCATTCAGCGCAAAACTATACCGCCATGCTTTCAAGCCTGTAGGTTTGACCTCAGGGTACAGGCCACGTTGGTCATTGAGCCGATAGAGCTTTTCCCTCGGCTTGGTGCTGCGGCAGTGGGCATCGGTTAGCAATATCAGGTCTCCGTGGGCTGAGAACCCCTATACTCACCACTTTAGCGCTTAGCAAATTCATGTACTCAGAAGTCTACTTACTTTTTGGATAAAAAAAACAGAGACAAAATGGGACATTCTGAAGCAGGGCGCGCAAAGGCTCGGTTTTACTAGGCTTTTATCAGTTTCTCAGTGTTTCAAAAAACACCCTGAAACTTAATATACCGATCAAACCCTAGACCGCAATTTCCACCCGTTCGCCATTCAGGCGCACCGCCCAGACGTCCAGGCGCTGTTCGGCGTACTCGATGCAACTGCCGTCGTGCAGGCGAAAGTGCTGCTTGTACAGCGGCGAGGCGATAACCAGCTCACCCGCAATCTGGCCAATCAACCCACGTCCGATCACATTCGCACCGGATTTCGGGTCGCGGTTGTCGATGGCAAACAATTGCTCGCCTTGCGCTGTGTCAGGCAGATAAAACAGCGCTATCTGTTTCCCGTCCAGCCAGGCCACCACGCCGGAGTTGGCGACCAGATCCCTGCGCTCACACAGGGCATACCAGTGTAAGTGCAGCGCGGAAGAAGTGTTTTCTTCAGTCAACGTTGTTTCAGGCGAATTCATTACACCACCTCCTTGAACAACGGAATAAGCGCCAATTCTTCGGGTTTTGCCGGGCGGCGCTGAGCGCGTTCCTTGACGAAGTGCACGTCGGGGTCGTTGCGCCCGTCGTTGACGAAGGTGCGGAAGCGCTTGAGTTTTTCCGGGTCCTTGAGCGCGTTGGCCCATTCGCATTCGTAGCGGTCCACCACCAATTGCATCTGTGATTCGAGTTCGGCAGCCAGGCCCAGGCTGTCATCGAGAATCACTGCCTTGAGGTAGTCCAGGCCGCCTTCCAGTGTTTCGCGCCATACCGAGGTGCGTTGCAGCTTGTCGGCGGTGCGGATGTAGAGCATCAGGAAGCGGTCGATGTAACGGATCAGGGTTTCGTCATCCAGATCGGTGGCGAACAGCTCGGCGTGCCGCGGGCGCATGCCGCCGTTACCGCACAGGTACAGGTTCCAGCCGTTCTCGGTGGCGATCACGCCAACGTCTTTGCTCTGTGCTTCGGCGCATTCGCGGGTGCAGCCGGACACTGCAAACTTGAGTTTATGGGGTGAACGCAGGCCCTTGTAGCGGTCTTCGATGCGTAACGCCATGGCGACGCTGTCCTGCACGCCGTAGCGGCACCAGGTGCTGCCGACGCAGGACTTCACCGTACGGGTCGATTTACCGTAGGCATGCCCGGTCTCGAAACCGGCAGCGATCAACTCGCTCCAGATGTCCGGCAGCTCGTGCAATTGCGCGCCAAACAGATCGATACGCTGGCCGCCGGTGATCTTGGTGTACAGGTCGTATTTCTTCGCCACCGCGCCAATCGCGATCAAACCGTCGGGGGTGATTTCGCCACCTGGAATGCGCGGCACGACCGAGTAAGTGCCGTTTTTCTGCATGTTGGCCATGAACGTGTCGTTGGTGTCCTGCAAGGGCACCAGCGAAGGCTCGGTGATCGGACGGTTCCAGCATGAGGCGAGAATCGAGCCGACCGCAGGCTTGCAGATGTCGCAGCCATGCGCGCCCTTGCCGTGCCGATCCAGCAGTTCATCGAAGCTTTCGATGCCTTCGACGCGCACGATCGAGTACAACTCCTGGCGGGTGTAGGCGAAGTGTTCGCAGAGGCTCTTGTCCACCGCCACGCCACGGGCAATCAGTTCATGTTCGAACACCTGCTTGAGCAGCGCCGTGCAACCGCCGCAACCGGTGGCGGCCTTGGTGCAGGCCTTGATCCCGGCCAGGTCGGTGCAGCCATTGTCGATGGCTGAACAGATCGAGCCTTTGCTGACGTTATGGCAGGAACAGATGGTCGCTGTGGCGGGCAGGGCATCGGCGCCCAGCGTCGGCGCACCTTCGCCTCGCGGCAGGATCAGGCTGGACGGGTCGGCGGGCAGGGTGATGCCGTTCTGCGCGTACTGCAGCAGTGTGTCGTAATAACTGTTGTCGCCGACCAGCACAGCACCGAGCACCTGCTTGCCGTCGGCCGACACCACCAGGCGCCGATAACTGCCGGTGGCCTCGTCGATAAAACGATAGCTCACGGCCCCGGCCAGCGCACCGTGCGCATCACCGATGGAACCGACGTCTACGCCCAGCAGCTTGAGCTTGGTGGACATGTCAGCGCCGAAGAACGCGTCGGTGTCTTTTCCGCACAACTGCGCCGCCACGCCACGGGCCATCTGATAGCCGGGGGCAACCAGCCCGAACACGCTGCCGTTCCAGGCTGCGCATTCGCCAATGGCATAGATATCGGCGTCGCTGGTGCGACAGTGCTCATCGATGGCAATACCGCCACGCGGGCCGAGTTCCAGCGCGCACTGCCGGGCCAGCGCATCCTGCGGGCGAATACCGGCGGAAAACACGATCAGGTCGGTTTCCAGAAATTCGTCGTTGGCAAAATTCATCCGATAACGATATTGCTTGCCGTCGCTGATCGATTGCGTGGCGCGGGACAGATGCACACCGACCCCCAACGCTTCGATGCGGGCCTTCAGCGCAGCACCACCGTGTTCATCCAGCTGCACCGGCATCAAGCGCGGGGCAAATTCGACGACATGGGCTTCAAGGCCGAGTGACTTCAGCGCGTTGGCCGCTTCCAGCCCCAGCAAGCCACCGCCAACCACCACGCCGCGCTTTGCTTTCGAGGCGGCGTAACGAATGGTGTCCAGGTCTTCGAGGGTGCGGTAGACCAGTCGTGAATTGCCCTGCGCGCCGTCGATAGGCGGCACGAACGGATAGGAGCCGGTGGCCAGAATCAGTTTGTCGTAACAGAAACAGCCTTCGGCGGTAATGATCTCGTGACGGTCACGGTCGATCTCCAGCACCGGCACGCCCAGGTGCAGGGTAAGGCCGGCCTGCTCGTACAAGGCCATTTCACTCATGGCAAGCGATTCGGCGTCGCGCCCTGTGAAGTATTCGGACAGATGCACGCGATCATAGGCACGCTGCGACTCTTCGCCGAAAACGTGAATACGATAGTGCTCAAGCGCGCCGCTTTCGATCAACTGCTCGACGCAATGATGACCGACCATGCCATTACCGACGACGATCAGGGTTTTTACATCAGTGCGGGGGAAGACTGTGGTGTTCATAGCGAGTCCCGGCCAAGGCCAATCAGGTTTTTTGAAGCAAAAAAAAAGCGCCCGGAACCTTTCGGTCCCAGGCGCCTTTGCCTGTTCTCTTATTGGAGTGTCTGAGTGCCATCGAGCGACGTTGCCGGATGCACCTGAGTAGCCCACTGGCCTCTGCGAGACTGGCGATCAACATCGATCAACCGGAGCAAGCCCGACCACATTCATGGTGGGGTTATGTCCACTAATGCAGAGGTTGTGCCAGTTTTCGGTTGGGGCCGACCGGCTGGGGTGTAGGGGTCTTTGCGGGGCAATAGGCCTGGACAGTGCGCTTCGGTTATTGCCTTGGATTGGTGCGTGCGGGCTCGATCACGCTGTATAGCTGTGCGCTGACCCAAGCGTTATCCCGGACACTTCTCGTTCCTTGCGCTCCAGTGAAAATGCCTTTCGTGATGTTTTGCGTTACATCGATGCTGCATCACGACGTCATGCCTTGACCGTTATCACAGCGCATAAACAAAGGCGCTTTTTTAACCGCGATATCACTGACGACGCAGAGTGCGACGTAAGTGACAGGGCGAAGGAACCCGACGAAGTCGGGCCGGAAACGGAGCCAGGGGTTTTGCCTACTTTG
>NZ_ATDK01000400.1 GCF_000444135.1 Pseudomonas avellanae BPIC 631 | reverse complement strand
TGTATCGCCTGGAATAAAGCTTTCGCGGACAAGCGAAGCGTCGCCCGGTCCACTCCCACGCCCTGCGGGCAGAAGCGTGCTCTGCGTCCGATGCATCGCTGTGCACAGGTCCGCTTCTGATCCTGGCCGCAGGCCGCGTGCGAATTTGTTCGCGAAAGGGTCGTTACATCCGCTGAAGATGTATCGCCCGGAATATAGCTTTCGCGGACAAGCGAAGCGTCGCCCGGTCCACTCCTACGGCCTGCGGGCAGAAGCATGCGCTGCGTCCGATTCTGAGTGAGCGGTGCGGCGGCACTCAGTTCCTTAACTTTTCACACGAGACACCCATGTGAACACACCCGGCACTTACTCTCCCGACACCCCCATCCCCGCCAGCCATCGGGTGTTCGGCGGGCGGGATCTGTTTTCCCTATGGTTTTCTCTCGGCATCGGCCTGATGGTGCTGCAGACCGGGGCCTTGCTGGCGCAGGGGTTGGGCATGTCCGGCTCGATGCTGGCGATTTTTCTGGGCACGCTGGTGGGGGTTCTGCTGCTCGCCAGTGTGGCCGTGATCGGCAGTGACACCGGTTTGTCGTCCATGGCCGCGCTCAAGCTCAGCCTGGGCAGCAAAGGCGCGTCGCTGCCGGCGGTGTTGAACCTGCTGCAACTGATCGGCTGGGGCTCGTTCGAGATCATCGTCATGCGCGATGCCGCCAGTCTGCTGAGCGCGCGTGCTTTTGCGGACGAAAGCCTCTGGGCCAACCCGCTGCTCTGGACACTGCTTTTCGGCGCGCTGGCAACACTGTTGGCGGTCAGCGGGCCGTTGACCTTCGTGCGCCGGTTTCTGCGTCAATGGGGGCTATGGATTCTGCTGGCCGCCTGCTCATGGCTGACCTGGAACCTGCTCGCCAAAGCCGATCTGGCCGCACTGTGGTCCACCTCCGGCGATGGAACCATGCCGTTTGCCTCGGGTTTCGACATTGCCATCGCCATGCCGCTGTCCTGGCTGCCGTTGATTGCCGACTACTCACGCTTTGGCCGACGCGCGAAAAGTGTCTTCGGCGGTACTGCTGTGGGCTTTTTCATCGGTAACTTCTGGCTGATGAGCCTGGGCGTTGCCTACACGCTGGCGTTCGCGCCGAGTGGCGAGATCAACGCGTTGCTGCTGGCACTGGCAGGCGCGGGGCTGGGTATCCCCTTGCTGTTGATTCTGCTGGATGAAACCGAAAACGCGTTCGCCGACATTCATTCGGCGGCGGTATCCAGTGCGCTGCTGTCACGCCTCAAGGTCGAGCATCTGGCGTTAGCGATTGGCGTGATCTGCACCCTGATCGCCTGCCTGGCACCGTTGGCCCAATACCAGAACTTCCTGTTGCTGATCGGCTCGGTGTTTGCGCCGTTGTTCGGTGTGGTGCTGGTCGACCATTTCATCCTGCGGCGTCGCAGTGGTCAGGTCGCGGAGGGCGGTTTGCGCTGGATGAGTCTGCTGGCGTGGCTGGGCGGCATCAGCACCTACCACTTGCTGGCCAATCTCTACCCGCAGATTGGCGCAACACTGCCAGCGCTCATTGTCGCTGGCGTGTTGCAACTGTTGATTGGCAGCACAATCAGCCGCGGCCGGGGAACAGTTCCGGCTTGAGGATGCCATTGAGCTGAGGGTAAGGAACCTTCAGCTCGATATGGCCCATCGAGTAAGGCGCGATGGTGTCCACCGAGTACTTGAGGATCACCGCGCCGTAGGTCAGCGCAATGTGCGGCGTGCGCTTGAACGGCCAGGTCTTCATGAACTCGCTGTCTTCATTCAGCTTGCCCGACACCAGCCAGCTCTGGTGAGCCAGTTGGGCCTTTTGCCAGAACTCGCTTTCCTTGCCCGGCACGATCATGTCAGCCAGGGTCAGAACCTTCTGTTGCGGGCGCGAATAGTTAATGAACGCCCGGCCAGGGTTGCCGTGAGCGCCGCCGTTATCCAGGTAGCTGGAGAGTTCGACAACCACGATACCGTCATGCTGTTCGCGTACCTTGGCCTGCAGATAACTGCTGTTGCGACCCTGTGCCTGGCTCAGAAACTGCTCCTGATAGGCTTTGATGGACACAGGTGGCGATGCGCTGGTGTCGGCAACAGTCAATTGCAGCAGCGTCTTCTGAACGATAGCGTCCAGTCGTGGCTCATCGGCAAAGTGCACCGTGTCGACGTTCACCAGCGGGCAATCCGCCGTGGTGCAGCCCGGCTTGATCAGCTCGGACGCATCGCGCTGGACTTGCAGCGGTGTGCGCATGTTGGGTGTGAAGAGGCTTTGGCAGGCGCCGAGCAACAGGGCCAGGCAAGCCAGTGAAGTGATCCTCAATAACGACATGTTGATCCTTGGCAGTGTCAAAAAAGGCGGTTGCGTTGTGCGTGTGCAGGCTGGTTGGACTGTAAACAACGTGTTCGGTTCGCTAGATGGCAGATTAGAATTGTTTTCGGCCCCGGCCGTCTACCCTGCATGTTCAAGGGGGCTGCATCCGACTGCCGATGCGCGTTAGGATGGGCCGATGTTCAAAATGGCGGCAAGTGAGAATTCCATGACCCAGACCACACGCACCGTACCCACTGCTTTTGAAACCATCAGCCGTGAAAACTGCTTCAAGGGCTTCTACAAACTGGACAAGCTGCATGTGCGCCATGAGCTGTTCGACGGCAGCATGAGCAAGCAGATCAGCCGTGAGCTGTTCGTTCGTCACGATGCGGTTTGCGTGCTGCCTTACGATGCCAAACACGATAATGTGGTGCTCATCGAGCAGTTTCGTGTGGGCGCGATGGAGAAGACCAGCAACCCGTGGTTGATCGAACTGGTCGCTGGGCTGATCGACAAGGATGAGCAGCCGGAAGAAGTTGCTCACCGAGAAGCGGAAGAGGAAGCTGGGCTGGTGTTCAGCTCGCTTTGGCCCATCACAAAATATTTTCCGTCTCCGGGTGGCAGTAACGAGTTTGTTCACTTGTACTTGGGGCAGTGCGACAGTGAAGGCGCAGGCGGCATTCACGGGCTTGAGTCCGAAGGCGAAGACATCCGTGTCACCGTCTGGTCGTTCGATGACGCAATGGACGCCATGAAGAACGGACTGATCAAGAACGCATCAACGATCATCGCCTTGCAATGGCTGGCGCTGAATCGTGCAGAGATAAGGGGGTTATGGTCGTGAATCTATTGCGCGAGCGCTACCGTGTCGATCTTGCCGGACTGCAGGCTGCGTGCGAGGCCAACTATGCGCGCCTGATGCGCCTGTTGCCCGACATGCGCAACGAACAGCGCTCGCGCCGCGTCGCCGTCACCCAGGGCGACCAGATGCTGGGTGTACTGGCCGTCGAAGTTCTGCTCGACTGCCCGTACACCACCACCCTGCAAGTCCGCCAGGAACACAGCCTGCCGTGGCTGCCGGTGCCGGTGCTTGAAGTGCAGGTCTATCACGATGCACGCATGGCCGAAGTCATCGGCGCCGAACATGCGCGGCGCTTCCGGGGCATCTATCCCTACCCCAACGCCGAAATGCACCAACCGGATGAAAAAGCCCAGCTCAACCTGTTTCTGGGCGAATGGCTGAGCCACTGCCTGGCGTGCGGGCATGAGTTTGAAGCAGTGCGTTGATTTCCTTCGCAACATGCTGAACACGTTTTGACTGCGGTAGCCGCCAAGGCCAGTGGCATTGGAATAAGATCGTATCAGCAGCCTGCCCGGCAATACTCCGACACTCTTCAAGGCTCGACGCCGCAGCGTCAATCCTTAGACTCGCCTCCCTGTTTGCAGCTCGCCCCTCTCGTTGGGCAGGAGCTTCACCGCAAGCTTCAGCACGCAGATGCATATTCGCTGATCCAGGGAAACAACCGTAATGGGTGTTTACGACACCAGAGGCAACTATTCGCCCACCCCGAGGGTATGCCAGCCCAAAAAAGAGTCCGGTAAGCCGAGGCCGGTCCCGCCAGCAGCAGAGTACAGCTGGGAAAATCCACCGCCCAGAACGTTTCAAGATGCCGAGTCGCAGGCCCGCTGCCTGATAGGGATTCGTTTTCTCTGGAGTAACGGTGAACGTCTGGTCGGCTGTTCGTGGGGCATGACCCAGGCCGATGGCAAAGTTATTCAGGGAGAGCTCGATTCGAAGAGCTTTCTTGGCAAGGTCATCGCGGGGCGTGAGCACAAGGTTCAGCTGCATCCCTGGTTTGAGCCCAAAAAGCAGCTGAGTGCGAGTCGCATAGAGCTGAAAAGTGTATTGAACGAGATTCTCAACGTCGAAAGGCTTGAAGCTGATCGGCTAAAGGCGATTCAGGAGCAACGCAGTGATGCGGCCAATGCTTTTTATTCCGGGGCAGCGTTGGGCAAGGGGGTTCTTTATGGCGCATGGGGGCTCGTCAAGTCAGTTGCAGAATTTTCAGACCTGATCAATCCGTTTGATGCGCTCTCCAATGCTGCCGTGTCGGCATGGAACGCAGACGTTTCGCCGGGTGGCAGTTGGCTCGATTCCTTTCTTGAACAATATTCCGCTGCTCAGCACCGTGAGTTGGCAGAGGCGTTGGGTTTTGATCCCGCTACGATCAGCCGCGAAAAGATGGCGCATGCCTACGAAATCGCGAGTTATGTCTTTCAGGACAATGAAAGCCAGCTTGCGTTGGGGCATTTCGCCAGAGAGTACGTCAAGATTCAAAATCATGAATCCATTCTGCACTTTACCGGAGGAATGGTTTTCGAGATCGTGCTCGCCGCGCTACTGGTCTATCTGACCGGTGGGGTGGGGCTGGCAGCACGGGTCACCGCTGCCAGCACACGTTTAACGCCACCGCTCAAGCGGCTTGGCGAAGTACTGGAAAAGCTGGGGCGTGATCTCAAGATTGCGCGTATTCACGCAGAAGGCCATGCTGAGGGGGTTGGGAGCGGATCGCAGACGGTTGTGATTGATCGGGCGAAGGGGGTTGTGCCGGAACCGGTAGCTGCGCCTCCGAAAAAGAGAAAGTCCCGAAACAAGCCACCGCCGCCGCTGGATGAGGCCCAAGGGCGGTCGCACACCATTGTCGAAAGGCCTGGTCGAGAGGGGCAGTACACGACGCATTATGAGGATGGCACAGTTAAGCAATATCGAGGATCAGGCAAAGATCATGGCCCCTACCCACGCCCAAACGTGAAATTCAACAAAATCGACACGAGGCCAGATGGGAGCCTTGTACCTGGTGGTTTAAAAGTCCGTCCTCCAACCTCGGATGAGTTTCCAAGATGAATAAATCTTTGCCCGAATATAGCTACAAAGATTATCTATTGGCCAACAAAGACGGGCTTTCCAGGTTTGACTATTTCTATATGGTCAGAACAAGCCTTGGGTTGCACGACGATGTTGCGATGAGCGTTGTCGCTTTGTTTAATCCAACGTTATTCGTGCACGAGGGCGGCTATTTTGTTAAGGAGAATTTCACGCAGGATCGTTATGATCAAACGGTAGCGCAAGGTATCGCGCCATTAGAGATTCCTGGCTGGTTGAATATGGTCGAGATTACCAGTTTGCTGGGTGACATCGGTTATGACGAAGCCGCCGAGCTGGGTGCGGTAATTCGTGACTGCTGGAATAAAAAACTGGATCGACAGTTTCCTGGTTCGGGGTTTGAAGCAAGGCTTGTGCTTGAGGATGACCTGGATGAGGTTTGGGTTACGTTGTTTAAGCAATGATTCTGCCTTTGACCATAACGGATTGCGTTTTCAAGGTGGAAAATCTTAGCGATCTGATTTTCGGAGTATGCAAAATCGAAGCGTCTGGTCCTTGTCTGTCATCTACGCATGGCCGATACCCTAAGACAAGTATGTAGGCCGTTTCTGAAAATATCTCGCGCGTGCCTTGTTAGCTTGAATTTTGGATGCCATGGCCTACATTCTTCCTGAATTCATCGGCAGGCACCTCCAATGCGTTATCTGGGTAACTTACCTGAGTTGCTATCTGCTTGTTCTCCTCGTAGCGAGATTAGGATGAGTGAAGTCCACGCCTCGATAGCCTGCCTCGCAGGAGCTATTTTCAGTCTTTTCCTCTATGTCGGATTGATGTCCCTCGCTGGCAGCAGTCTGCGCTGGGAGCATTCCCTGTACGCATTCATCAGCGGTGCGGTAATGGGCGTTCTGTCGCTGAAGCTTATGCCGTGGACCGTTCATCTGGCCGGCCTCTCAGGAATGGTTCTGGGCGTGATATTGGCGCTCGTGCTCGCAGGGTATGTCTGGCCCGAGATGCCCTATGAGCGCATTCTGAGTTATCTCCTGATCGCGGGGTTGGCAGGCATGGTCTGCGCAGGGCTTGTGGTTTACATAGCGCTCAAGGTCCGACCCGATCAGCAAATGTGAACCAGTCATCTCCCGCACCCACATTCCCGGTTTACCCGCTCGCTGCCACATCACATAATCGCGCTGAATCCTCTCTGGGAGACGGCCTTGCCAAGCGCAGCCCCTTCATCGTCAGTTTTGCTGGTCCAGCTATCCGACAGCCATCTGTTCGCCGAGGCGGACGGGGCGTTGTTGGGTATGAGCACCCGCGACAGTCTGGAAAAAGTCGTCGAGCAGGTGTTGGCCGAGCAGCCGCAGATTGATCTGGTCGTGGCCAGCGGGGATATATCCCAAGATGGCAGCGTAGAGTCTTATGAGGCGTTTCGCCGGATAAGCGCGCAGATCGCTGCGCCTGCGCGCTGGTTTGCCGGCAATCATGATGAATTGCCGCAGATGGAGCATGTCGCTCAGGGTGAGGGGTTGCTGGATCCGGTTGTGGACATCGGCCAGTGGCGGGTGACGTTGCTGGACTCGGCGGTGCCTGGCTCGGTGCCGGGTTTTCTGGCAGATGGGCAATTGCAGTTGCTGGAGCGGTCGTTGCGTGAGGCGCCAGACCGGCATCATCTGGTCTGCCTGCATCATCATCCGGTTGCCATTGGCTGTGAGTGGATGGCGCCCATTGGTCTGCGCAATGCCGATGCGTTGTTTGCGGTGCTGGACCAATTTGCGCAGGTAAAGGCCGTGCTCTGGGGGCATGTGCATCAGGAGTTCGACCAGGTGCGTAACGGCTTGCGCCTGCTGGCGTCGCCTTCGACCTGCATTCAGTTCGCGCCAGGCAGTGTGGATTTCAAAGTGGACACTCTGACGCCGGGCTATCGCTGGTTGCGTCTGCATGATGACGGACGGCTGGAAACCGGTGTTTCCAGAGTGGTCGGCATGGTCTTTGAAGCGGATTACGGCGGCACGGGTTACTGAATCAGGCGACGAAGTATTTCCAGTGAGGTGTTGTAGCGTAAGTCCCTGTAAACTACACGGCTTTGCCTTGCACTCAGGAGCGACAGCGTGACCAGTGACACACCTGCCTTGCTATACATCCACGGCCTGAACAGCTCGGCCCAGTCGAAAAAAGCCTGTCAGCTGATTGCGCTGATGAAATCGCTGGGGCTGGCTGATCGCCTGCAAGTACCTGAACTGCATCACCATCCGCGTCAGGCCATGCTGCAACTCGAGTCCGCTATCGAGGCATTGGGCAGGCCATTACTGGTCGGCAGCTCCCTCGGCGGCTACTATGCGACTCATCTTGCGCAGCGCCACGGCCTCAAGGCGGTGCTGATCAACCCGGCGGTCAACCCGCATCAATTGTTCGACGGGTTTCTAGGCATGCAGCAAAACCTGTACACCGGCGAGCAGTGGCAGTTGACCGAGGACCACATTCAGGCGCTGGCCGAGCTGGAAGTCCCGGCCTCGCAAGACCCGCAGCAGTTTCAGGTGTGGCTGCAGACTGGTGACGAAACCCTTGATTACCGGCGCGCCGAGAAGTTTTACCGGGCCTGTGCCTTGCGTATTCAGGCGGGTGGCGACCACAGCTTTCAGGGTTTTGCCGAGCGCTTGCCTGCGTTGCTGAGCTTCGCCGGTTTTGCACCCGATCTGCTGCAAGGGATCGACTTGTCGGTGCTATAAGCGAAGCGGTTGATGTCCGGTCACACGAACGCAAGAACATTGAACTCCCGAAATTTCATGAAAGATTGATAACGAGAACCCATGGCCAATCCCAGCGCTAGCTCTTATAACGCAGACGCCATCGAAGTCCTCTCGGGCCTCGATCCGGTTCGCAAACGTCCGGGCATGTACACCGACACCTCGCGGCCCAATCACCTGGCGCAGGAAGTTATCGACAACAGCGTCGATGAAGCCCTGGCCGGTCATGCGCGCTCGGTGCAGGTCATTCTGCACGCCGACAACTCTCTGGAAGTGTCCGACGACGGTCGTGGCATGCCGGTGGACATTCACCCGGAAGAGGGCGTGTCCGGCGTCGAGCTGATCCTTACCAAGCTGCACGCGGGTGGCAAATTCTCCAACAAGAATTACCAGTTCTCCGGCGGCCTGCACGGCGTGGGGATTTCCGTGGTCAACGCGCTTTCCACTCAGGTTCGGGTGCGGGTCAAGCGTGATGGCAACGAATACGAAATGACCTTCGCCGACGGCTACAAGGCCACCGAGCTGGCCGTCATCGGCACTGTCGGCAAGCGCAACACCGGCACCAGCGTCTATTTCGCGCCTGATCCGAAGTATTTCGATACGCCCAAGTTTTCGGTCAGTCGCCTCAAGCACGTGCTCAAGGCCAAGGCCGTGCTGTGCCCCGGCCTGCTGGTCAGTTTTGAAGACAAGTCCAGCGGCGAGAAAATCGAGTGGCATTACGAGGACGGCCTGCGCTCTTACTTGCAGGATTCGGTCACCGAGTTTCTGCGCCTCCCCGACGAGCCGTTCTGCGGCAGTTTTGCCGGTAATAAAGAAGCGGTCGATTGGGCGCTGCTGTGGTTGCCCGAAGGTGGGGACAGTGTTCAGGAAAGCTACGTCAACCTGATCCCGACTGCGCAGGGTGGCACCCACGTCAATGGCCTGCGCCAGGGCTTGCTGGACGCGATGCGCGAGTTCTGCGAGTTCCGCAACCTGCTGCCGCGCGGTGTGAAGCTCGCGCCGGAAGACGTCTGGGAGCGCATCGCTTTTGTGCTGTCGATGAAGATGCAGGAGCCGCAGTTCTCCGGCCAGACCAAAGAGCGCCTGTCGTCCCGTGAAGCGGCGGCGTTTGTCTCGGGCGTGGTCAAGGATGCGTTCAGCCTGTGGCTCAACACTCATTCCGAGCTGGGCCTGCAACTGGCTGACCTGGCGATCAACAACGCCGGCCGTCGTCTCAAGGCCAGTAAAAAAGTCGAACGCAAGCGCATCACCCAAGGCCCTGCGTTGCCGGGCAAGCTGGCTGATTGTGCCGGGCAGGATCCAGCGCGCTCCGAGCTGTTTCTGGTCGAAGGTGACTCCGCCGGTGGTTCGGCCAAGCAGGCGCGGGACAAGGAATTTCAAGCCATCCTGCCCCTGCGCGGCAAGATTCTGAACACCTGGGAAGTGGACGGCGGCGAAGTGCTCGCCAGCCAGGAAGTGCATAACATCGCCGTCGCCATCGGTGTCGATCCGGGTGCTGCGGACATCAGCCAGTTGCGCTACGGCAAGATCTGCATCCTCGCCGACGCCGACTCGGACGGTCTGCACATCGCCACGCTGCTGTGTGCGCTGTTCGTCCAGCACTTCCGCCCGTTGGTCGATGCCGGCCATGTGTATGTCGCCATGCCGCCGCTGTACCGGATCGACCTAGGCAAGGAAATCTACTACGCGTTGGACGAAGCTGAGCGTGACGGGATCCTTGACCGTCTGGTGGCGGAAAAGAAACGCGGCAAGCCGCAGGTCACCCGATTCAAGGGTCTGGGTGAAATGAACCCGCCACAACTTCGCGAAACCACCATGGACCCGAACACGCGGCGTCTGGTCCAGCTCACGCTGGATGACTATGCCGCGACGTCGGAAATGATGGACATGCTGCTGGCCAAGAAGCGCGCCGGTGATCGCAAGTCCTGGCTTGAGTCGAAGGGCAACCTCGCTGAGGTCCTGACTTGATGCGAGTCTGGCTCGCCGCTTTGGCTTTTGCTGTTCAGGCTCTTATCGTGGCGCCGGTTTTCGCTGCGCCGCTTGAGGTCCTGAAGCTGCAATCCGAGCATCCGGTGGACGGCATGGTTGGCGGCAATCTGTCCGGGCTTGCCCTGTGCAACGGTCGGCTGTGGACGGTTTCCGACCGCGACGACAACCTGCTGTACAGCCTCGATGTATCGGAAAACACCTGGAAAGCCGAGCCACAGCGCATCGATGCGCCGACACCTGAGAGCTACCTGTCGTTGACGTTGCGCTCATTGGCGGGCCTGTCTTCGGTAGTGCGCGGCGGTAACCTTGATTTTGAAGGCGTCAGTTGTGACGCAGCGGGCAATCGGTATCTGGTCAGCGAAGCCTATGGCACCGTCCTCAAGGTGCCGGTCAGCGGCGTGCCTTCATGGCTGCCACTGCCCAAAGAATTGATCGAGCAGGCCCGCGCGCAAGGCATGCTGCAAAACTTCAACGCGATTTTCGAAGGCATCGCAGTGAACGCCGCTGGCGACCGGATCTGGCTGGCCGCCGAACGCGAAAAGCGCGGTTTGCTTGTGGTCAGGCGTGATCAGGATCAATGGACCTGTGGGCAACGCTGCGTGCTGCTGTCCGAGTCGGGCCAAGACCAACTGCCGCCTGAACAGGGCAGCAAAAAGGTTTCCACGGATTTTTCCGATCTGTCGCTGTACAACGGCAAGCTGTTCACGCTGGAGCGCGCGGTGTATCGCATCTGCCGGCGTGACCTTGAGACCGGGCAGATCGAGCGCTGCTGGTCGTTTGCCAAGGAAGCCATGGTGCCGTCGCGTCGTTACGATCAGCCTTACGGCCTGACCGAGGCGTTGGTGGTGGATGAAAGCGGGGCTTGGGTCGGCATCGACAATAACTTCGGTGCCCGCGCCGATGGCGAGAAACGCCCGATTGTCTGGCGCTTTGCTGCGCCGAAAGCGGGCTGGAGTGACGGCCAGTGAGTCAGTCAGAAAATCAGCCGCAACCCGGCAAGCGCGCTGGCAAGGTCTTGATGATCGTGGCATGGGCGGCGGGACTGTTTTTGGCGACCCGTTTTTTTGGTGGCTGGGAAGACAAACAGCAAAACCCTAACGCCGTGGTGTCTTCGCAACACGGTGACGGCTATATAGAAGTGCAACTGGCCGGTAATCGCCAGGGGCATTTTGTCAGTACCGGGCAAATCAACGGCCGGACAGTGGAATTCATGATCGACACCGGGGCGACCGACGTCGCCATACTCGGTGACATGGCCGACAGCCTCGGCCTCAAGCGCGGTTTGCCGGTCACGGTCAGCACCGCCAATGGCAATAGCCAGGGCTTTCGAACCACGCTGGACCGCCTGCAACTGGGCGATATCGTTCTGAACAACGTGCGTGCCCTGGTAGCGCCTGGTCTGGAAGGTGAGCAGGTGCTGCTGGGCATGAGCGCAATGAAACAACTCGAATTCACACAGCGCGGCGGCAACTTGCTGCTGCGCCAGTCAACGAAATAAAGAGGCCCGCATGAGCGACTCCCTTGACCTCAGCCTGGACGGCGTAGAGCGCCGATCACTGGCTGACTTCACCGAACAGGCCTACCTCAACTATTCCATGTACGTGATCATGGACCGCGCCTTGCCGCACATCGGCGACGGCCTGAAGCCGGTACAGCGGCGCATCATCTACGCGATGAGCGAACTGGGCCTGGGTGCCGATGCCAAGCACAAGAAGTCGGCGCGTACTGTTGGTGACGTACTCGGCAAGTTCCATCCACACGGCGACTCGGCCTGCTATGAAGCAATGGTGTTGATGGCGCAGCCGTTCAGCTATCGCTACACGCTGGTAGACGGGCAGGGTAACTGGGGTGCGCCGGATGATCCCAAGTCCTTCGCTGCCATGCGTTACACCGAGGCGCGTCTGTCGCGCTATTCGGAAGTGCTGCTCAGCGAGCTGGGTCAGGGCACTGCGGACTGGGTGCCGAACTTTGACGGCACACTCGACGAACCAGCGGTTTTGCCTGCACGTTTGCCGAACATCCTGCTCAATGGCACCACCGGCATTGCTGTCGGCATGGCCACTGACGTTCCGCCGCACAACCTGCGCGAAGTCGCCAGCGCCTGCGTGCATCTGCTTGACGAGCCCAAGGCCACGATTCCAGAGCTGTGCGAGCATATTCTGGGGCCGGATTACCCGACCGAAGCTGAGATCATCACGCCGCGTGCCGACCTGCTGAAAATCTATGAAACCGGTCGTGGTTCGGTACGCATGCGTGCCGTGTACCGCATTGAAGACGGCGATATCATCGTCACGTCGCTGCCGCATCAGGTTTCCGGTGCCAAGGTGCTGGAGCAGATCGCCGCGCAGATGCAGGCCAAGAAGCTGCCGATGGTGGCCGACCTGCGTGACGAGTCGGACCACGAAAACCCGTGCCGCATCGTGATCATCCCCCGTTCCAATCGGGTTGAGCTGGACGAACTGATGCAGCACCTGTTCGCGACCACGGAGCTGGAATCCAGCTACCGGGTGAATATCAACATCATCGGTCTGGACGGCAAGCCGCAGCTCAAGAACCTCAAGACCCTGCTCAGCGAATGGCTGACATTTCGTATCGGTACGGTGCGTCGTCGTCTGCAATTCCGCCTGGACAAGGTCGAGCATCGTCTGCACCTGTTGGACGGTTTGCTCACGGCTTACCTGAATCTGGATGAAGTGATCCACATCATCCGTACCGCCGAACATCCCAAGGCGGAGCTGATTGCGCGTTTCGGCCTGTCGGAAATCCAGGCGGACTACATCCTCGACACCCGTCTGCGCCAGTTGGCACGGCTGGAAGAGATGAAGCTGCGTAGCGAGCAGGATGCGTTGCGCAAGGAGCAGGCCAAGCTTCAGGCATTGCTGGGCAGCGAATCCAAACTGCGCAAGCTGGTGCGCGCCGAGCTGATTGCCGATGCTGAAACCTATGGTGATGACCGTCGTTCGCCGATCGTTGCCCGCGCCGAAGCCAAGGCGCTGTCTGAAAACGAACTGATGCCCACTGAGCCTGTGACCGTCGTGCTGTCGGAAAAAGGCTGGGTGCGTTGCGCCAAAGGTCATGACATCGATGCCACGGGGCTTTCCTATAAAGCCGGAGATGGCTTCAAGACCTCTGCCATCGGCCGCTCCAACCAGTTTGCGGTGTTCATCGACTCGACCGGGCGCAGCTATTCGGTCGCCGCGCACACCCTGCCGTCCGCACGGGGACAGGGCGAGCCGTTGACCGGCAAGCTTCAACCGCCACCGGGCGCAACCTTTGAATGTGTGTTGCTGCCCGAAGACGACGCGCTGTACGTGATCGCCTCCGACGCCGGTTACGGTTTTGTGGTCAAGGGTGAAGACCTGCAAGCCAAAAACAAGGCCGGCAAGGCGTTGTTGAGCTTGCCGGGCGGGGCGAAAGTTATTCTGCCGCGGTCCGTGGCTGATCGTGAACAGAACTGGCTGGCGGCGGTGACCACCGAAGGTCGCCTGCTGGTATTCAAAGTCAGCGATTTGCCGCAACTGGGCAAAGGCAAGGGCAACAAGATCATCGGCATTCCGGGCGAGCGGGTTGCCAGCCGCGAAGAATATGTAACCGATCTGGCAGTGATTACGCAGGGCGCTACGCTTGTGCTTCAAGCGGGCAAACGAACGCTGTCGCTCAAGCCTGAAGACCTCGAACATTACAAGGGTGAGCGCGGTCGTCGTGGCAATAAACTGCCAAGGGGCTTCCAGCGGGTCGACGCATTATTGGTGGAAAATAGCTGAAAACATTGATCTGGCACCAGCGTTCTTCGTTTTGCCATGAAGTACGATGCATAATCGCTGGAGTCATGATGCATATTCACGGATGATATGGGGTCTTGGGGTGCATGCGGGCTCAGTGCCTGCATGGGTCTTGAAAGAACTAATACTGTGGCCTGTCTGTGGACGGCCACCTGGATGGGACGATGAATTTTCTACGCCTTCCCCTGATCTTGCTGATGACTGGCGTTCTGGGTCTGGCTGGTTGCAGCACGCACCAGCCGACCGCGCTTTATCAGCTCGATAGCGGTGAGCCTGGTCAGCCGAAACAGAGTAGTGGTCTGGCAGTATTGCTGGGTCCTGTTTCGGTGGCCGACTATCTGCAACGCGAAACCCTTCTGCAACGCCAGCCGGATGGCACCCTGACCGCATCGCCCGACGGGCGCTGGGCGGGCAACCTGTCTTCGGATATCGACCAGTTGCTCCTGCGCCAACTGGCCTGGAAACTGGACAGCCAGCGAGTCGTGATGGCGCCTGCGGTTGCCAATTTCACGCCGGACGTTCAGGTCGTATTGTCGATCACCCGTCTGGACTCCGGTGCCAAACAGCCTGCGGTTCTGGATGCGCAATGGCGTCTTCTGGACCGCAAGGGCCATGTCCGCGACAGCCGACTGGTCCACCTTGAGCAAGTCCATACCGGCAGCTCTGCCGATCAGGTCAAGGCGCAAGGCATGCTTTTGCAGCGCCTGGCCGATCAGGTCAGCACGGCGATCAAGCCGATTTCCTGGCAGCCGCTCGAAGAGCCAAAAAAGGCCCCGGTGGCCAAGGCCAAAGAGCCTGACAAGCCACGCATGCCAATGGCGTCGCCGATACGCACCGACCTTGAAGTGTTCCGCTTCTAGGGTGAATCGGACAAACAAAGAAGCCCGCAGCGATGCGGGCTTTTTGTTGGGCGCCCGGACGCTTCTCGTTTCAGCCCGAACACCTATCGTTCATCACGCTCTAGCGTAGGAGTGCCGTGCGTGACGCTCTGCGTCACAAATCTGCGCCACGCCCCCGCCCTCAAGATCGGACGCGGAGCGTCCAGAACGGCATGCGACGC
>NZ_ATDK01000399.1 GCF_000444135.1 Pseudomonas avellanae BPIC 631 | reverse complement strand
TTTCTTCAGGACTCAGGACGATATCTTGGGCGCTCATTTCTTCGCCTCCAACGGTGTAATCAACGAGCAAGAATAGACGATTTTACAGAGCATTTATTTTTGAGACAGCACAGTAGCTTGTAGCTTGTAGCTTGCAACTGCCACACCCTCTACACTTCTTGCATCTGCCAAGGAGTAACGTTGTGCTCACTCATCTCGATTCCCAGGGGCGCGCCAATATGGTCGACGTCACTGATAAAACCGTGACGTCCCGTGAGGCTGTGGCTGAAGCGTTGGTGCGGATGTTGCCCGCCACGCTGCAAATGATTGTCAGCGGTGGTCATCCCAAAGGGGATGTGTTTGCTGTCGCGCGGATTGCCGGTATTCAGGCCGCCAAGAAAACCAGCGATCTGATTCCGCTGTGCCATCCACTGATGCTGACCAGCATCAAGGTTCACCTGGCTGCCGAGGGCGACAACGCAGTGCGCATCACGGCAAGCTGCAAACTGGCCGGGCAAACCGGCGTTGAGATGGAAGCCCTGACGGCAGCCAGTATTGCGGCGCTGACTATTTACGACATGTGTAAAGCCGTGGATCGCGGCATGGTCATTGAGTCGGTTCGCCTGCTGGAAAAGCTGGGCGGCAAGAGTGGTCATTTCATTGCAGATGATGCGCAGGTTGCACCATGAAGATTGAGGTCCAGTACTTTGCCCGTTATCGCGAAACGTTGGGCATGGACAGCGAGTCTGTCGAAGGCGAGTTCGTCACGCTGGAGGGGTTGCGTCAGCATCTGTTGCAACGCGGCGAGGCCTGGCAGGTTCTGGCCGAACAGAACCTGATGTGTGCGCGCAATCAGGAACTCTGCAAACTCGACGAACCCCTGCTTGATGGCGACGAAGTCGCGTTCTTTCCGCCCGTGACCGGAGGCTGAGCATGACGATTCGTGTGCAAGCAGCAACATTCGATCCTGGCACTGAAGTCAACGCGCTGCACGCCGCCAACCTGGGCATCGGTGCGGTGGTGAGTTTTGTCGGTTACGTGCGTGACTTCAACGAAGGGCGCGAGGTGTCGGGCATGTTTCTGGAGCATTACCCGGGCATGACCGAAAAGGCATTGGCAAAAATCGTTGACGAGGCCGAGCAGCGCTGGCCGTTGCTCAGGCTCGACGTGCTGCATCGGGTGGGCGCGCTGGAACCGGGTGAGCCTATCGTGTTTGTAGGCGTTGCCAGCGCTCATCGGCAGGCCGCATTCGAGGCTTGCGATTTTGTCATGGATTACCTCAAGACCCGAGCACCGTTCTGGAAGAAGGAAAACACTTCTCAGGGGCCGCAGTGGGTCGAGGGTCGCGATAGCGATCAGGCTGCAGCCCGGCGCTGGTAGCTCCCGGTTGCTGTCGATGTCTGACAGGCACAAAAAAGCGCAGCCCCGTAAAAGGCTGCGCTTTTTTATTGGCTGTATCGATCAGGTGGTTTGTCGCACTACTGCTCTGAGCAGATGAGTCGGCGGTGTTTCACAGCTGATCTTGCGGCCCAGCTTCTCTTCGATGGCGGGCAACTGGTAGGAGTCGTCTTCCCCGGCAAAGCTGATCGAGACGCCATCGGCACCTGCGCGACCGGTACGGCCGATGCGGTGCACGTAGTCGTCCGGGACTTCCGGCAGGGTGAAGTTGATCACGTGGCTGATGCCATCGATATGAATGCCGCGACCGGCCACGTCGGTGGCGACCAGTACGCGGATCTTGCCTTCGCGGAAGCCCTCAAGGGTCTTGATGCGCTTGTGCTGCGGCACATCGCCTGACAGTTGCGCGGCGTTGACGCCATCGCGCACCAGACGCTCTTCGATGCGGCGCACTTCATCCTTGCGGTTGGCAAAGACCATGACCCGTTCCCAGCCGTTGTCGGTGACCAGGTTGTAGAGCAGCTTGTATTTGTCGGCACCGGCAACGGCATAGATATGCTGTTCGACGTTGTCGCTGGCGACATTCAGGGATTCGATCTCGACGATGGAAGGGTCGGTCGTCCACTGCTTGGCGAGGTTCATCACGTCTTCGGTGAAGGTCGCGGAAAACAGCAGGGTCTGACGTTCGCCCTTGTGCGGTGTCTGGCGAATGATCTGCCGGACCTGCGGGATGAAGCCCATGTCGAGCATGCGGTCGGCTTCGTCGAGCACCATCACCTCGACCATGTCCAGATGCACTTCGCCGCGCTGGTTGAAGTCCAGCAGACGACCCGGCGTGGCGACCAGAATGTCACAGTGCCGCGCTTCAAGCTGCTTGAGCTGTTTATCGAAGTCCATGCCACCGACGAACGTCATGACGTTCAGGTCGGTGTATTTGGTCAGGTCGGCGGCGTCCTTGGCGATCTGCACCACCAGTTCGCGGGTCGGCGCGATGATCAGCGCGCGCGGTTCGCCCATGTAGCGTTCGGCTGGCGGCGGCGTCTGGGTCAGTTGCTCGATGATCGAGATCAGGAACGCAGCGGTCTTGCCGGTGCCTGTCTGAGCGCGGCCGATCGCATCCTTGCCCTTGAGGGTGAAACCCAGTACACCCGCCTGAATAGGCGTGCAATACGGGAAACCCAGATCCTGAATTGCGTGCATCAGTTCAGGCGCAAGGTTGAAGTCGTGGAAGCGGGTCTTGCCTTCCTGTGGCTCGACGACGAAATCTTCTAGTTTCCATTCCGGCGCGGGCGGTTTGACCACGCGTTCGCGGCGCGGGCGTTCGGCCCTTGGTTTGTCGGTACGCGGCGCTCTGGCTATGGAGGGCTCGCTGACGGTGTCCAGAGCCTGGGTCTGGACAGCATGATCCGGTTGGTCGCCTGGGATGGGCGAAGGGGAAGCGGGGATGGAGGCTGACGGTATAGGCGCGTGCTGCTCAGCCTCGCTTTTACCGAACATCTTTTTAAGTGCTTTGAGCACGGTCATCTCATCAATTGATTAAGGAATGTACGCCGAGCAGTGTAAAGCAAGAACCGTGCTCGGCGTAGTGCCATCCGTGGCGAGCTACAAAAGCGCGCTGTGGCAAGGGTTAAAGGCCTCTTCAGCGGAGCTTTTCAGCCAGCCAGACGCCGATGTCGTGGATTTCCTGCGGTAACACTTGATGCCCCATTGGGTACTCTTGCCAGCCAACGGTTACACCCTGGGCCTTGAGATGGTCGTAAACGGCCCGGCCCATCGGATAATGGACCACTTCGTCGTGCTGGCCGTGCAGGCAATGCGCCGGAATACGCTGCTGGCTGGCAGACAGGGTCATATCCTTGTTGAATGTCGGTGCATAAGTGGACAGCGCGAGCACGCCGCCCAGCGGGCCCTGCCAGCGTCGATAGCCGACGTGCAGAACCACCGCGCCACCCTGGGAAAAACCTGCCAGAAAGATCCGCGCCGGATCGATACCGCTGTCGCGCTGTTGTTCGATCAGGCTGATCACCTGCAGCGCCGAGGCTTCCATCTGGTCGTGATCAATGGCGCGGGCCTCGGAACTCATGGCTTTGATGTCATACCAGCTCGGCATTTCATAGCCGCCGTTGACGGTCACGGCGCGTGTCGGTGCCTGGGGCAGGACGAAACGGGCAGTGGTCAGCGGCGCCTGCAGCGCCTCGGCAACCGGCAAAAAGTCATAACGGTCGGCACCCAGCCCATGCAGCCAGATGACGCAGGCATCGACGGTGCCGGAAGGTTGAATGATCAAAGGTTCGCTCATGACTGCTCCATTTGCGTGCACCTGCTCGTTAAGAGCGCATTAATAAGGTGCGAGGGGTAGATTAAAAATGAAAGAAGATGTCGCAAGGTTACAAGTTTTTGACTTGACCTGTCGCTAATTCGACATAGCCAGCATGCTGGTACGGGCTTTGCTACAGCAGGACTGGAGTCGAGGCGCTCACATCGTTCGGTAACACTATAAGGCTACTATTTATAGCGATCGAAAAGCAGCTCGGGAGTCCATGCGTCAGGATTCGCGGCACGATTCAAGCTGTACCGAACAGGTTCGGGAAAATCATGGGTTTTCAGTCCACGGGGCCGATTCTGAATGATGATGGCGATGACGGGATGATCCCGCAGGCCATTCACCCTTCAGGCCCAGCGTCGCATGACCCAAAAATAAGCCAGCACGGGTCATTAGCGCCTCACAAAGGTGCGACGCGACTGAAACGCCTACACAACAAAGAGCAAACTGGAGGTTTTGAATGAAGATGTTGAAATCCACCCTGGCTATCGTCACCGCCTTGACTGCATTTGGTGTGACCGGGGCTGCCAACGCAGGCGCCACCCTTGACGCTATCGTAAAGAAAGGGTTTGTTCAGTGCGGCGTCAGCGATGGCCTGCCAGGGTTTTCCGTTCCAGACTCCACCGGCAAGATCACCGGTATCGATGCTGACGTCTGCCGCGCAGTCGCCGCCGCAGTATTTGGCGACGCCACCAAGGTCAAGTTCAGCCAGCTGAACGCCAAAGAGCGTTTCACTGCACTGCAATCGGGCGAGATCGACATCCTTTCGCGTAACACCACCTGGACCAGCTCCCGCGATTCGGCCATGGGCCTGATGTTTGCCGGCGTGACTTACTACGACGGCATCGGCTTTCTGGTAAACAAAAAGCTGGGCGTCAACGGTGCCAAGGAACTGGACGGTGCAACTATCTGTATCCAGGCCGGTACCACCACCGAGCTGAACGTCTCAGACTACTTCCGTTCGAACGGCCTGAAATACACCCCGATCACCTTCGACACCTCCGATGAAAGCGCCAAGTCGCTGGAAGGCGGCCGTTGCGACGTGTTGACTTCCGACCAGTCGCAGCTCTACGCACAGCGCAGCAAGCTGGCCAAACCGGACGACTACGTCGTTCTGCCGGAAGTGATCTCCAAAGAGCCTCTGGGCCCTGTCGTGCGCAAAAACGATCCGGAGTGGTTCGCGATCGTCAAGTGGACCCTGTTCGCCATGCTCAACGCCGAGGAAGCCAAGATCACTTCCAAGAACGTCGAAGCTGAAGCCAAGGCGACCAAAAACCCTGACGTAGCCCGTATGCTCGGCGCAGACGGTACTTACGGCAAGGACCTGAACCTGCCGAAGGACTGGGTCGTGCAGATCGTCAAGCAAGTCGGTAACTACGGCGAAGTGTTCGAACGCAACCTGGGCGAAGGCACCCCTCTGAAAATCAAGCGTGGCCAGAACGCTCTGTGGAATGCCGGCGGCATCCAGTACGCTCCACCTATTCGTTGATTGACCCGGCGCCCGACAGGCTTCCCAGCCTGTCGGGCGTTGTTCTGTTGGATTTTTCCTGGGGCATTTCATGGAAAAGCAAATCGTCGCACCCAAGCAAAAGCTCTCTCTGAGCGATCCGAAAGTGCGCGCGTGGTTATTTCAGATCATCACTGTCGTGGCGGTGATCGCGTTTGGCTGGTTCATTTTCGACAACACCCAGACCAACCTGCAACATCGTGGTATTACCTCGGGTTTCGGCTTTCTTGAAAACAGTGCCGGCTTCGGCATTGCTCAACACCTGATCGACTACAGCGAATCGGACACTTATGCTCGCGTGTTCGTCATCGGTTTGCTGAACACATTGCTGGTATCGGTTATCGGTATTGTCCTGGCGACCTTGCTGGGCTTTGTCATTGGTGTCGCTCGCCTGTCTCCGAACTGGATGATCAGCAAGCTGGCAACCGTGTATGTCGAAGTCTTCCGCAACATTCCGCCACTGCTGCAAATCCTGTTCTGGTACACCGCCGTATTCCTCACGCTGCCCGGTCCGCGTCAGGCACATGGTTATCTGGACATGTTCTACGTCAGCAGTCGTGGGCTCAACATGCCCGGAGCACTGCCTGCCGAAGGCGCATGGGCGTTTCTGATCAGCATCGTGGTCGCGGTGATCGCGGTTGTGATGATGGTGCGTTGGGCCAACAAGCGTTTCGAGGCGACCGGCCAGCCGTTTCACAAGTTCTGGGTGGGCCTGGCGCTGTTGCTGGTGATTCCAGGCCTGAGCACGCTGATCTTCGGCAGCCCGGTGCATTGGGAGTTGCCGCAGCTCAAAGGCTTCAACTTTACCGGTGGCTGGGTGCTGATCCCTGAACTGATCTCACTGACACTGGCGCTGACCATCTACACCGCGGCGTTTATCGCCGAAATCGTGCGTTCCGGTATCAAGTCGGTCAGCCACGGCCAGACCGAAGCCGCCCGCTCGCTGGGGCTGCGCCCTGGGCCGACGCTGCGCAAGGTCATCATTCCGCAGGCGCTGCGAGTGATCATCCCGCCGTTGACCAGCCAGTTCCTGAACCTGGCGAAGAACTCTTCGCTGGCAGCAGCCATTGGTTATCCGGAAATGGTTTCCCTGTTTGCCGGTACGGTGCTCAACCAGACCGGGCAGGCCATTGAAGTCATTGCCATCACCATGAGTGTGTACCTGGCGATCAGTATCAGCATTTCTCTGCTGATGAACTGGTACAACAAGCGCATTGCGCTGATCGAGCGGTGAGGAAAAGCGCATGACGACTCATACTTTCAAACCTGATATGCCACCACCGGGCAAAGTGTTCGGCCCGGTGGCGTGGATGCGGCAGAACCTGTTCTCCAGCTGGATCAATACCCTGCTGACCCTGTTCTCGCTGTATCTGATCTATCTGGTCGTTCCGCCGATTCTCAGTTGGGCCCTGCTGGACGCCAACTGGATCGGCACGACCAAGGAAGACTGCACCAAGGCGGGCGCCTGCTGGGTGTTCATCGAGCAGCGCTTCGGCCAGTTCATGTACGGCTACTTTCCCAATGAACTGCGCTGGAGGGTCGATCTGACCGCAATCCTGGCGATTGTCGGTGCTGCGCCGCTGTTCATTTCGAAGTTTCCGCGCAAGGCTGTGTACGGCATCTGCTTTTTGGTGATCTACCCGGTCGTTGCGTTCTACCTGCTGCACGGCGGCGCGTTTGGTCTGACCAACGTACCGACCAGCCAGTGGGGCGGCCTGATGCTGACCCTGGTGATTGCCACCGTGGGCATCGTCGGTGCCTTGCCGCTGGGTATTCTGCTGGTGCTCGGGCGTCGCTCCAACATGCCGGCTGTGCGCGTGGTGTGCGTGACGTTCATCGAGTTCTGGCGCGGCGTGCCGTTGATCACCGTTCTGTTTATGTCCTCGGTGATGCTGCCTCTGTTCATGCCGGAAGGGATGAACTTCGACAAGCTGCTGCGGGCGCTGATCGGCGTGATTCTGTTCCAGTCGGCGTACATCGCCGAAGTGGTGCGCGGCGGCATGCAGGCCATTCCCAAGGGCCAGTACGAAGCGGCCTCGGCGATGGGCCTGGGTTACTGGCGCGCCATGGGCCTGGTGATTTTGCCGCAGGCGTTGAAGATGGTCATTCCCGGCATCGTCAACACCTTCATTGCCTTGTTCAAAGACACCAGCCTGGTAATCATTATCGGCCTGTTCGACCTGCTCAACAGCGTCAAACAAGCCACCGCCGACCCGGCATGGCTGGGTATGGCCACGGAAGGCTATGTCTTCGCGGCCCTGGTGTTCTGGATCTTCTGTTTCGGTATGTCCCGCTATTCCATGCATTTGGAACATAAGCTGGACACAGGCCACAAGCGTTAGGAGTTTTGTGATGAGTGAAGTTATCAATAAGCCCCTGGGCGCTGAAGGCATGATCCGCATGGAGGGCGTCCACAAGTGGTACGGCCAGTTCCATGTGCTCAAGGACATCAACCTGAATGTGCGCCAGGGCGAACGTATCGTGCTGTGCGGGCCGTCTGGCTCGGGCAAGTCGACCACCATTCGCTGCCTCAACCGTCTTGAAGAGCACCAGCAGGGCCGTATCATCGTTGATGGCACCGAACTGACTTCCGACCTGAAGCAGATCGAAACCATCCGCCGTGAAGTCGGCATGGTGTTTCAGCACTTCAACCTGTTCCCGCACCTGACCATCCTGCAGAACTGCACGCTGGCACCGATGTGGGTACGCAAGATGCCGAAGAAGAAAGCCGAAGAAATCGCCATGCACTATCTGGAGCGTGTGCGTATTCCGGAGCAGGCCCACAAGTTTCCGGGTCAGCTTTCCGGTGGTCAGCAGCAGCGTGTGGCGATTGCCCGTGCCTTGTGCATGAAGCCGAAAATCATGCTGTTCGACGAACCGACCTCGGCGCTGGACCCGGAAATGGTCAAGGAAGTACTCGACACCATGGTCGGCCTGGCGGAAGAGGGCATGACCATGCTTTGCGTAACGCACGAGATGGGCTTTGCCCGCACCGTGGCGAACCGCGTGATCTTCATGGACAAGGGCGAAATCGTCGAACAGGCTGCGCCGAACGACTTCTTCGACAACCCGCAAAGCGACCGCACCAAGCTGTTCCTCAGTCAGATCATTCACTGAGTCGGTAGTTGCTGCACAGAAAACCGGGCCCTGTGCCCGGTTTTTTTACGGCCTTTTTTTGCCGCCTTTCCTGTATGCAATTTCAGCTGAACCTTGTATTCAAGATGATTCTCCAACAGGATACTGCCCCCCCCCCCTGAAACGGGTCGACCTGATTACCGAGAGACCGATGACTGCCAAGGCTCAACCCAGCCCCCAACCGACCGCCGATCAAACTCACCCTGCTCTGAAGCGCCCGTGGCTTTTGCTGCTGGGGCTGGTGCTCGTTGCCCTCAACCTGCGCCCCGCGTTGTCCAGCATCGCGCCACTGCTCAACGAGGTGTCCGATAGCCTGGGCATGTCGGCTGCCGAGGCTGGTTTGCTGACCACGCTGCCTGTGCTGTGCCTGGGCCTGTTCGCGCCGCTGGCACCGATTCTTGCGCGCCGTTTCGGCAGTGAGCGGGTGGTGCTGGTGATTTTGCTGAGCCTGGCTGCCGGCATGGCCCTGCGCAGTCTTTTCGGTGAAGTCGGCCTGTTCAGCGGCAGCCTGCTGGCGGGCGCGAGTATCGGCATCATCGGGGGGCTGTTGCCCGGTATCGTCAAGCGCGATTTTCCGCGTCAGGCGGGTGCCATGACGGGCGTATACACCATGGCGCTGTGCCTGGGGGCGGCAATAGCCGCCGGCTCGACCGTGCCTCTGAGTCAGTATTTTGGTGGCAGTTGGGCAATAGGCCTGGGTTTCTGGCTGGTTCCGGCCTTGATCGCTGCGTTGTTCTGGTTCCCGCAGGCCCGTGAGGTACACAGCGCGCATCGCGATGTCTACCGGGTGCGCGGCCTGTTGCGTGATCGACTGGCGTGGCAGGTCACGCTGTACATGGGGCTGCAATCTTCACTGTCGTACATCGTCTTTGGCTGGTTGCCGTCGATCCTCATCGGTCGCGGCATGACCCCGACCGAAGCGGGGCTGTTGTTGTCCGGTTCGATCATCGTGCAGGTCATCAGCGCCTTGAGCGCACCCTGGCTGGCAACCCGCGGCAAGGACCAGCGCCTGGCGATCATGCTGGTCATGTCTCTGACCCTGACCGGCCTGTTCGGCTGTCTGTACGCGCCCATCGAAGGGCTGTGGGGCTGGGCGATTCTGCTCGGGCTGGGGCAGGGCGGTACGTTCAGCCTGGCACTGGCTCTGATCGTTCTGCGCTCACGCGATTCTCACGTGGCCTCCAACCTGTCGAGCATGGCGCAAGGCTTCGGTTACACCATCGCGTCAATGGGGCCATTCGCCGTGGGCGTCGTGCACGACGTGACGGGCAGTTGGGACGCGATTGGCTGGATCTTCGCCGTGCTGGGCGTGGGTGCCATGATTGCGGGCATGGGCGCGGGACGCGCACTGTATGTTCAGGTGAGCAGCGAGAAGGTGTGAGGCGATCAAGCACTCGCCATTTTCAGCTGCGCCGCTTATCGTGCACGGATCATTCGCCAAGGGGTTTGCATGCATGAGCTACGAAGAACAAAGCCAGGCCAACAGCGCTCTCATCACCCGCTTTTATGAGGCCTTCGCGCAACTGGATGCCGAGGCGATGAGCGCCTGCTACAGCGACGATGTGCTATTCAGCGATCCTGCGTTTGGCGAGCTGCGCGGCCCTCAAGTGGGCGACATGTGGCGCATGCTGACTTCCCGGGCGAAGAATTTTTCGGTGGTCTTCGATCAGGTGCGTGCCGATGACCGCACGGGCAGCGCGCATTGGGTGGCGACTTACCTGTTCAGTCAGACCGGGCGCACGGTGGTCAACGATATCCAGGCCCGTTTCGTGTTTTGCGATGGCAAGATCTGCGAGCACCACGATCAATTCGACATGTGGCGCTGGTCGCATCAGGCGCTGGGTGCCAAAGGGCTGTTGCTCGGCTGGACACCGTTTGTGCAGAATGCAATTCGCGTTCAGGCCCAGAAAGGATTGAAGACCTTTCAAAGCGGCCGCTGAACAGGTTCAATGGCATGCCCCGCTGCTGTAAGTGGGGCTGATCAGAACAGCGATGTGCTGATGCTGCTGTTTTAAAGTGCGTTAAGTATGTAGCGCCTTTTCATGCTGAAAGTCATGCAACGTTGCGTCCTTATTCATCAGTAATAAGTACGTTGCCCCCATGATTATTACACCACCTACACCACCTACACCACCTCACGCCGCAGACTCTCCCCCAAGCTCTGAGCCTTCGCAACTCCAGCGATTGCAGGATCAGTTCGCCAATGACCCGGTGCTGGACGTCATTCGGCAGAACTTGCCCGAGGCTTTCAGCACGGCATCAGTCGGTGATCAGGAAGACTATCGGCAGGCGTTGCGAGCCAGCCGATACGCCAAGGCAGAGTTAAAGCGCCTGTTCGAACCCCTCAAAGGCTTGTCCGATTTTGCCAGACCGCTTTTACGCCAGGCACTGGATGCCAGCTTTGGACCAGGCCTTGAGCCTGAAACCGACACCCTGTTTCACCCCATACTGCGACCCAGTGGTGCCACGGGGCCTGCGACCCAATTAACCTTGCTGGAAGCCGCGCTGCATAACTTCGAGCGCAAGGAAGCAATCAGTGGCGGGTTTCTGCGCTCGGCCTCAATCAATAAAGGCATTGGCGAGCGTCACCCGAAAAATATCAGTCCGGAAAAGTTTGCCGACCTTTGCCGGCACCTGAACATTGGCCGCAAATATCAGGATCACCTTGAGGAGATTCTGGAGCCAGTCTCGCAACCGGGTTACTCGCCGACGGCTGCCCGACTCAATGCGCGGTCCCGTTTCATTGCTAATGACCTGGCGGACATGGAGCTGTATGCCCGGGCGGCTTTTCTGCGTAAGCACATCAGTGGATCTGCGCAGGCGGCAGTTCTCGACGTTGTAAAACGTCAGTCCAAGCCGTTGTTCGATGGTCTGCCAGTGGTTTTTGAATACATAACACTGTTGGGCGTCGAAATTCCTCGAGTGGTGCTGATCAAGCCCCAAGCGACCTGGACGTTTACTCAGGTGCCGCTGGTGCTGTACGTCCCCCATGACCCAGTCGCGCCATTCAAGGAGTTTGCCACGTTGGCAGAAGTGGAAGACGAATTGCGCAGCCGCCTGATAAGCCCGTCGTACCAGGTATTTTTTGCGCGACTGCTGGGTGAGCGCGCACGGGCAGCATTTTTCAGTCAGTTGAACCGACTCCTTTTCCCGCGGGTCCCCATGGATGGCAGTTGGTTCACGAGAGGCCTCTGGCATAACGCCCCCGATCAACGTGCCGATTTGCGCCTGCGGACTTATCCGATCGACATCGAGCTGCTGAAGCGCATGTACGGGCAACAGATTAAATTAATCAAAGACAACGCACGTTTTCTGGCGGTGCCAACCGAGGACGAAGACGCAAAAAGTCGCCAAGAGCGGCTGAGTGCATGGCTCAGTATTGGCATGAATATCGCCAATGTCGCCTCGTTTATGATCCCCGTGCTGGGTCAGGCACTGCTGGTGTATGCCAGTGTGGAATTGGTGGGTGAGGTGTATCACGGCTTTGAAGACCTGAGTCATGGCGACTTTGAGGAGGGCTTTGAGCATCTGGTCAGCGCGGGTGCGAATATCGCATTCATGGCTGCGCTGGCCAAGAGCGCTCACGGAGCAATGCCTGCTGAGCCTGCGCCGGTCACCGCTAATAACTTTGTGGGGACGGTGGTGCCGATCAGGCTTGCCAATGGCCAGACTCGACTTTGGAAGCCTGATCTTGAACCTTTTCAGTCGTCTATCGAGAGACCGGCCGACGCGAGTCCTGGCCTTGACGGTGTATTCGAGTACGATGGTAAAAAATACCTGAGCCTTGATGAGCGACACTACGAAGTCGTTCACAACAAGGACTTGAACAAATGGCAGATCAAACATCCTTGGCCAGACGCAACATTTTCACCTGTCCTTGAGCACAACGGCGTCGGTGCTTTTCGGCACATCGCAGAGCTACCGCGGCAGTGGGCTAAGGGAAAACTGTTCAAGCGCCTTGGCCATTCAGTAACAGGTCTGTCGGGCACGGCCGCCGAGCAGATATTGAATGTGGTCGATGTCGACTACGCACTGTTGCGTCAGGTACACGTTGAAAGTGCGCTCCCGCCTGGTCAATTGCGCGATACGGTCAAGCGCTTTCGGCTGGATATGGCACTGGAAAACACGCCTTTCGAAGCATCCGGCGGCACGCGTACCGAGCAATTTCAGCAGCAATACGATGCCAGCGAAAGGCTGGATGAGCCGTTGATGCAGTTGATGCGTCGTCCGTTTCCCGGCCTGCCATCTGCCGTGGTTGAGGATTTGGTGGTTAACCTGACACCGGTGGAAAAACAACAGTTGTTCGACACCGGCCGTATACCTATGCGTGTCAGCGAGGCGGCGGTCTGGCAGCTACGGCAAACCCGACTAAACCGAGCCTTCGAGGGTTTTTACCTGAAATCAGTGGTCAACACTGACACTGAAACCCTCAGCTTGCATCTGCTGGAAAAACTACCGGGCTGGTCTGCGGATGTGCGTCTTGAAGTCCGTCAGGGTACGCGGCGAGGCACGCTACTCGACAGCATTGGCAACCCTGATGCGGCTGAACTCAAGGTGCTGGTCAAGTCAAACGGTCGCTATCAAGCATTCGATGCCGAGGGTAACGCGCTCAATAGCGTACCCCAAACCGGCAGTAACCTCTGTGCATCGATCCTGCACGCGCTACCTGACGAACCGCGTCGCGCGCTTGGCTTCCCTCATGGGGGACAGGGGCTTGAGCTGAATACAGCACTGGCAAAACTGGCGATGGCGGACCGCGAACAGGCGTCACGTGCTCTCGGTATGCGCACCTCACGGCTCACGTTCAACCTTCCTGATCGTATAAAGCAAGGGCAATTGGGTTATCCCTTGAGCGGTAGGGGGAAATTGCCGGGGTTTATCAGTGACGACCATTTGCTGGACCGGATTGGTCTGCTTGAGCTGGATAACTTGCTCGCGCAGGACGTGCTGACGGGGTTGCGTCTTGAGGGCATGAGCAATGCTGACATCAACGCCCGGCTTGACGTAATGCAGGATGAACGCCAAGCCCTTCGTATCAGTCTGGATCAATGGGCCTTGGCCTCCAGCGAGCAGCTGAGTCCTACCGATGCCCAGATGGCTAGCAGGACGCGAATCGGAGAGGCGATTCTTCAACACTGGCAAGCGACCAGCCTGCCTGACGCACCTGCCGATGTAACATTGCGTCTGGAGTCTGTGCGGCTGATTGATTTTCCCGCTCAGCTCCCAGAATTCTTCTATTCGCGAGTCGAGCGTTTGCAACTCTCCAATGTTCTTGCTCAGGCGGGCGAGGGTGGCATCTGGCTGGTTCCGCCTTCAGGGTCTCAGATGCTTGAGTCGTTTCTTGGCAGGTTTTCACAAATCACGACGCTGGAAATCAGCGGGCCGCCGTCATCCGGCTTTTTTTTTAGGGAGGTTTATGACCTTCCGCGCATTGTCCAGGCTCAATGCCCTCGCCTGCGCGCGCTGAGCCTGATTAATCAGCGCTTGCACATCAGCACACAAACACTGAACCGTTTGGGCCAGATGCAGCATTTGGAAACCCTTGATCTCAGCGGCAACGCCTGGCTGGACGCGCTTGTACCAGAGGCGGTCAACCTGAACCTGCAAAGGCTTGGACTTGATCACATGGGCTTGCAACGTTGGCCTGACTGGTTGACTGCGCTTTTACCTGAGCACATTGGCGAGGTGTCGCTGGTCGGAAATCAGATCAGTTTCTTGCCCACTGAGCTGATGCTGGCGCAGCTGCCTTCAGCGCGCACAACGCTGATCAGGCTGCAAGGCAATCGACTGTCACGCCCTGATATGATCGAAGCCAGTTTGCGCGGGGTCGCGCCGCATCGTGCAATCAGGATCGAGCCAGGCGCGCCGTCCTTACTCTTGTCACTCATCAATATGTTATTGAGTGAGCAGGCCGAACTACAGACTGCGTTAGAGGAGTGGGCTCAAGCCTCAACGTCACTGCTGCCTTTGAGCGGTGAGGCCGTCAGCATAAGGCAAGCGCTCGGTGCCTCGTTGCTCGATCACTGGCGCGTTACTGTGGCTGGGGGTGCGTCGCGGCCGCTCCTGATCGAGTCGATGGCGCTGGAAGAGTTTCCACAGCGGCTACCCGAGACCTTTTATCGAAACACCAGGGGGCTGATGCTACATCATGTGATCAGCGATACCCAGGCGTTGAATGATTTTTTGTCCAGGTTTCCCGAGCTGCAGACGCTGGAGATGATGGGGCACATGATCCCTATGGACGTGCTCCCACAAGCGTTAAGTGCACTGGCAAACCTCAGGGCGCTGGCCTTGATGGATCAAGGCATGCTGATTGATCAAAGCATGCTTGAATATCTCAGCAGCCTGAGTAACCTGAGGAATCTTGATCTGAGCGCCAATCGTCTGGGCGCCATTACCTTTTCGACGGCGCTCGAACGTCACTGGGAATCCTTGACGCTGGATAACGTCGGGATCAGCGTCTGGCCCGAATGGCTGAATTCTTTTTTACCGGGCGGGATAGACGCGTTGTCGCTTGCTCAGAATCAGCTGACCGAGCTGCCCGAACACATCCTCAGAAACCCGCGCGACAGAACGGCGCACACTGAAATATCGCTTGAAGGCAATCCGCTGTCGCGGGAAACCATGGTCAATGCCCATGTCAGCGAGCATGGCAACTCTCGTGCCTTCAGCTTTTACATGGATCTGCCCGACGATATTCGCGCGCTGCCTACCGAGCGAGGATGGTCTTCGGACGGGTCGGGCTCCGATATCGAAGCGGACTCTGACTCTGACGCCAGCGACCACCGTCATGGGCCGACGGGCGCGGCCGCTGCGGGTCCAGCGAACATCGGGCAATGGCTTGAAGGAACGTCACAGGAAAGGCTCGACCATCAGGCTATATGGGATCGGATTGAGGCAGCAGGCGATGCGCCGATGCTCATGGCTCTTATCGGTCGATTGCGCGAAACCGCTGACTATCTGAGGACGCGAGATGCGTTGGTTCAGCGGGTATGGCACGTATTGGGTGCGGCCTCAAATGACCCGCAATTGCGCCAGTTGCTCAATGCCATGGCCGATGAAGCGATTGCCAGCCGAACCTGTGGTGATGGTGTGCGGCTGGAGTTCAATCAGATGGAAGTGCAGGTGTTTGCGCTCGACGCGTTGCGCGACATCCCGCTTACCGAGCGCGGGCCAACCCTGTATCGACTGGCGCGGCGTTTTTTTCGTCTCGACGAAGTCGATCGCCTGGCACGCCTCAATGCTGGCACGAGGGATCAGGCAGAGGTGCGTCTGGCGTATCGTCTGGGCCTGGCCGAGCGCCTGGATCTGCCTTTGCCTCCCGCACGCATGCTTTACCGAACCGCGGCGGCAGTGACTGCGGACGAACTGCTGGGTGTCGAAGGCCAGGTACTTGCTAGCCAGGATGGCCCCGCATTTTTTGCCAGTGTGGTTGATCGCGACTATTGGGTGGCGTGGCTACGCGAAAGTTACGCGTCGGAGTTTGCCGAACTCAAAGCCACCATCGACGCCGAAAGAGCGGGCCTTGAGGATGAGTTTGCCGAACTCGACGACGCCTATCTGGCGCGTATCAAGGCGCTCGACGAGCAGCAGAAGATGCGCGAACAGGAGCTGATCAAGCAGCTGACTTACCGGGAGGGCATGAAGTACAACGACTGATGGGTTGCTGCCAAAAATGGAACGTCAGGCTTGTCATGCAGGGCTGACGTACGGGCATTGTGTGGAACTCGCGATTGCGTCTGTTAGAATTCGGGCTCTTTTTTGTGTAGATCGCCATGTCCGATACCCCCCTCGCCATGCCCCATGACGAATGCCCACCGAGTGTTGAAAAGACTTGGTTCGTGTACCTGGTGCGCGCCGCAAGCGGTGCTTTGTACTGCGGCATCAGTGATGATCCGGTGCGCCGCTTTGCCGCTCACCAAAGCGGCAAGGGCGCGCGCTTTTTCTATTCCAGCCCTGCAGTTGCGCTGGTCTACGTCGAGGCTTGCCGCACCAGAAGTGATGCGTTGCGCCAGGAGCGCTTGATCAAAAAACTCAAAAAAAGTGCCAAGGAGATGCTGGCGGCAAGCACCGATGTTCCTGCATGCCGTTGACCATTCTGTTGTGTGGCCTGCTGCGACCGATCCAGCTCCGTGATGACACATTATCAGGCCTTGCGGGTAGGCCACTTACGGTCTAGCAGGTAAGCTGTCGGTTTTCCATAAGCCGGAAAGACCTAGCATGACAGAGCTTATCCTGCACCATTACCCCACTTCGCTGTTTGCCGAAAAAGCTCGCTTGATGCTGGGTTTCAAGGGACTGTTCTGGCGCTCGGTGACGATCCCTTCGGTCCTGCCCAAGCCTGATCTGACTGCCTTGACTGGTGGCTACCGCAAGACGCCAGTGCTGCAAGCTGGCGCTGATATCTATTGCGACACGGCATTGATTGCACGGCGTCTCGAACAGGAAAAGGCTTTGCCTGCGTTTTTCCCGGAGGGGCAGGAGTTCGCTGTTGCCGGTTTGGCGGCCTGGGCGGATTCGGTGCTGTTCCTGCATGCCGTGAGTCTGGTGTTCCAGCCTGAATCAATGGCGGTGCGTTTTGCCAGGTTACCACCTGACGCGGTGAAGGCCTTTGTGGCGGATCGTGCCGCGTTGTTCAATGGTGGCACTGCGTCCCGCCCGCCTGTCGAGCAGGTCAAACACCAATGGCCGACGCTCATGTCACGGCTGGAATTGCAGCTGTCGCGCGGTGGCAATTTCCTGTTTGGCCAACCTTCCATCGCCGACTTTTCGGTCGCCCACACGCTGTGGTTCCTCAAGCAGACACCGGTGACTGCGCCATTTGTCGATGATTATGCAAGTGTCAGCGCCTGGCTGGGTCGCGTGCTGGGTTTTGGTCATGGCGCCTTTACCGACCTGAGCTCGGCCGATGCCATCGAAATTGCCAGAAACGCCACGCCTGCGCCGCTGCCCGAGGAAACTTTCGTCGATCCAAACGGCTTCAAGGCGGGCGACAAGGTTGCGGTGTCTGCGGTCGACTATGGCGTCGAAGCGGTTGAGGGCGAGCTGGTATTTACCGGGCGCGAAGAACTGATCCTGCGCCGCGAGGACGATCGTGCGGGTGTCGTGCAAGTACACTTCCCGAGAATGGGGTATCGGATTGAAAAGCGCTGACGTTCAACGACGCTCTGCGTCGCAGAGAGGACGCGGAGCGTTGGCATGATAGTCAACTGGGGCTATTTCAATGCCGCCAATATCTCATCCGGGGCAAAGCCGCGGATGAGGGTGCCGTTCACGTCGATCAGCGGGATGCCGCGCCCGCCCAGCGCTTCGTACGCCTTGCGGCCTTCTTGCGACTTTTCGATGTCGAACTCCTGATACGCAATCCCTTTGCTGTCCAGAAAGCGCCGCGTCTGTTTGCAGTAGCCGCACCAGTCGGTGGCGTACATCACCACCTTTGCCTTACTGTAGCTTTGGGCAACGCTGGCTGGCGATGGGTTGACGAAATTCTCGATCCTGCCCCAGTTCTGGTAAACGACCACCACCAGCATGATCAGCGCGAACTTTTTGAAGGTGCGTAGCAGCATGGCGGCTTACCGTCGCTTCAACTGATCGGTCAATTGGGTCGGCAGCCCCTTGATAATCAGGGTACCCGCCGTTTCGTCGTACTCGATCTTGTCGCCCAACAAGTGAGCTTCGAAGCTGATCGACAGGCCCTCGGCGCGGCCGGTGAAGCGGCGGAACTGGTTGAGCGTGCGTTTATCCGCCGGGATTTCCGGTGACAGGCCGTAATCCTTGTTGCGGATGTGATCGTAGAACGCCCTTGGCTGATTTTCGTCGATCAGCTCGGACAGCGCTTCCAGGCCCATGGGTTCGCCCATCTTGCTCTGGCTGCTGGCGTAGTCGATCAGGGTTTTGGTCTTTTCGCGCGCCGATTCTTCCGGCAGGTCTTCACTTTCGACAAAGTCACTGAAGGCTTTGAGCAGCGTGCGTGTTTCACCGGGGCCGTCCACGCCTTCCTGGCAGCCGATAAAGTCGCGGAAGTACTCGGAAACCTTCTTGCCGTTCTTGCCCTTGATGAAGGAAATGTACTGTTTGGACTGTTTGTTGTTCTGCCACTCGGAAATATTGATTCGGGCGGCAAGGTGCAACTGGCCCAGATCCAGATGGCGCGAAGGGGTCACGTCCAGTTCGGCATTCACCGCCACACCGTCGCTGTGGTGCAGCAGGGCGATGGCCAGGTAGTCGGTCATGCCTTGCTGGTAATGAGCGAACAATACATGGCCGCCGACAGACAGGTTGGATTCCTCCATCAGCTTCTGCAGGTGCTCGACTGCCACTCGGGAGAACGCCGTGAAGTCTTTGCCGCCGTCCAGATACTCTTTCAGCCAGCCGCTGAAAGGGTGCGCGCCGGACTCGGGATGAAACAGGCCCCATGCCTTGCCTTGTTTGGCGTTGTAGCTCTCGTTGAGGTCGGCCAGCATGTTCTCGATGGCTTGGGACTCAGCGAGTTCGGAGTCGCGTGCATGGAGAACAGCGGGCGTACCGTCGGGTTTTTTTTCGATCAGGTGGACGATGCAATGACGGATCGGCATGGGCTTCTCGGCTGAAAAAGGTGAAGAGCGTGCAGCTCGTTGCAAGGTGCCAAGTGTAACGCACGCATGTGCCTGTTGGCCCCGAGCTAGCTGGTTTTCGCTGGCAGCGGGTGTTTACTGGATGTTTTTTGCGCAATTACCATGAAAACCTGACCAAAAGGATAGGTAGGGGCGGATATTTGCCCGGCTCTGTGCTAGTTTTGCGCGGTCTTGCGCACTTAGCGCGTCAAGCATGCAGTTAGCGCACACGTGGGTCGAACCATTGCCCGGTTTCAGTATCTACACTTTCGCGATTAATCGTGGCTGCCAGCGGGTGGCCAGGTTCATTGCCTGGCCACGGGCCGACGTTGCGCTCTGCAATCCAAATGAATTTGATAGGGAAGGAACACCACCATGGCTCTTACTAAAGACCAATTGATCGCCGATATCGCTGAAGCTATCGACGCGCCAAAAACCACCGTGCGTAATGCTCTTGAGCAATTGGGCCAAATTGTTGCCGACCAATTGGAAAACGGCGTTGAAATCACTTTGCCGGGTATCGGCAAGCTGAAAGTTGCAGAGCGTCCAGCTCGCACCGGCCGCAACCCTTCGACTGGCGCTGCCATCGAAATCGCTGCCAAGAAAGTTATCAAGTTCGTACCAGCCAAAGTGCTGACCGACTCGATCAACAAGTAAGCACCCGCTTGCTGTAAAAAGCCGTGCACCGGTTCACCGGGCGCGGCTTTTTTGTGGGCGTCTGATCAGGCAACTCTCGCCAGGGCGGACGCAGAGCGTCGCACGACAGTTGAGATTACGGCCTGCCGGCGTGGGGTCGCGCGACAGGTGAGATTATCGTTCCCTACGCTCCAGCGTGGGAATGCATTGC
>NZ_ATDK01000398.1 GCF_000444135.1 Pseudomonas avellanae BPIC 631 | reverse complement strand
TTGCAGGCTCGTATTGGTGTTGTGTGAGAACTCCAACAATACGGGCCTGTTCTCATAGGGATCAATAGGTTACGTCGAAACGGGAACAGACCCTAGTGCACTTCTTTTTTGCCAGAAGTGTTCGTTGCGGATTGTTTGGTCTAGATCAGCAATACCTGAGCCAACTTAGGCCTGTTGCATGACATTTTCGTGTCGGCTGCAGCAGGGAAAGACCTTTTTCATGCGGCTCAGGGTTGCCTGGCGCTAAGCGTAGACCATGGGCAAGTGCTTGCTTTGCAGGGCTTTGAGGGCAATTTTCAGCGCAGTTGGCATGGTTCGTGATTCGTTCTGTCACACGACAGTCATCTGGCCGGCCTAGGCTTGCGGCGATGGAGTCAAGAGCGGTTGTCGCACTGATGTGTGCTCCGCAAGAGGGCTGGTCTAGTCCAGGTAGGTACAGAATGCGCGAAGATGTGCCACGAGCGGTAACAACGATCTGCAGTGCCTTGCAGGAGCAGATCGAGCATGGCCTGTTGCCGCACGGCAGCAAACTGCCTGCCGAGCGCAAGCTCAGTGAGGTGTTCGACACCACCCGCATCACCCTGCGCGAGGCCCTCCTGCAACTGGAGGCTCAGGGGTTGATCTATCGTGAGGAGCGTCGCGGTTGGTTCATCTCGCCGCCGCGCCTGGCCTATGACCTGATTCGGCGCAGTCATTTTCACGCTATGGTCTGCGCGCAGGGAAGGGTGGCGCACACTCAGTTGCTGTCGGCGCGTCTGCAACCGGCTTCAGCAATGATCTGCGAAATGCTGGAGCTGCCTGCACTGTCGAGCGTGATTCAGATCTGCCGCGCCCGGCGTATCGATCAGCGGCTGGTGCTCTATGTGGAGCATTACCTCAGGCCGGAGCTGTTCCCGGGTATTCTGGACCACGACCTGAACGAGTCACTCACCGAGCTTTATGCTCGCTGTTATGACGTGCATTACGGACAGGTACGTTTTGATGTGGTTCCCACGGCATTGCACGCCGACGCGGCCGCGGCGCTCAAGGTTTCCCTCGGCAGCCCCGGCCTGCGCATTGCGCGGGTCAACCATGACCGCAATGATCGGCTGATCGACTGCGACCTTGAATACTGGCGCCATGATGCGATTCATGTGCGCGCGATGGTCCGAGACAACTGAAACAGGCGTTGCGGGCACCTGATGTCGCCCGCAACTCACGTGTTTCAACGTTGCGGGTTATGGCAGCTCGTGACTGGCATAGAACGCGCCCAGCACTTTGACCAGATGCGCCAGATCATGACTACCGGCCAGCTCGCGAATCGAGTGCATGGCGAACGTCGGCAGACCGATGTCTACTGTGCGGATACCCAGATGGCTGGCGGTGATCGGCCCGATGGTCGAACCGCAAGCCATGTCGCTGCGCACCACGAAGCTTTGTACCGGGACTTCTTCGGCCATGCACAGGTGACGGAAGAAGCCGGCGGTTTCGCTATTGGTGGCGTAGCGCTGGTTGCTGTTGACCTTGATCACCGGCCCTGCGTTGAGCTTTGGCCCGTGGTTGGCGTCGTGCTTTTCGGCGTAGTTGGGGTGTATGCCGTGGGCGTTGTCGGCGGAAATCATCAGGGATTTCTGAATGGTCCGCACGTAGTCTTCGCTGCTTGGCAGCAAGCGCTGGACGATCTGCTCCAGCATTGCGCCGTCCGCACCGCAGGTTGAAGACGAGCCGACTTCTTCGTGATCGGTGCACACCAGCAGCGCCGTTTCGTCACTGTCGGTAGTGAGCAGCGCCTGCATCCCGGCGAAGCACGACAGCAGGTTGTCCAGACGAGCGCCCGCCAGGAAGTCACCGTTGAGGCCGACCACCGCTGCGCTTTGAGTGTCGTAGAAGCTCAGCTCGTAATCGAGCACCACATCGGCGTTCAGGCCATGTTCGCGTGCCAGTTGATCCGTCAGCAGGGCGCGGAAGTCTGCGCGCTCATCACCAGCCACCTGCGCAAGAATCGGCGGCAGTTCGTTCTGCGGATTGATCGCCCAGCCTTCGTTGGCCGTACGGTTCAGGTGGATGGCCAGATTGGGAATGACCGCAATTGGCAGCTTGAAGTCGATCAGCTGGCTTTCAACCTTGCCATCGCGACGGAACGTGACACGCCCGGCCAGCGACAGGTCGCGGTCGAACCACGGTGCCAGCAGCGCACCGCCGTAGACTTCGACACCCAGTTGCCAGAAGCCCTGGCGTTGCAGTTCCGGCTGCGGCTTGACCCGCAGGCAGGGGCTGTCGGTGTGAGCACCGACCATACGGATGCCACCGGTCAGTGGCGACTGGCGACCCATTCTGACGGCGACAATGGAAGAATCGTTACGGGTAACGTAATAGCGGCCGCCGGTCTCGATGGCCCAGGTGTCGCGTTCGTCCAGACGCTGAAAACCCGCGGCTTCGAAGTGTTGCACAAGGGTGGCGGTGGCATGAAAAGGGGTAGGTGAGGCCTTGAGGAAATCGATGAGGCCTTTGTTCAACTCGTCGCGCATAAATAGCTCCAGACAGCAATGGCGCGAGTTTACCGCATTGGATCATTTGCTGCCTTGGGTTGCGTTCGTCGTTATGCACACGTCTCGATGATCCCGGAAAACGGAGCTCAGCCTAAGCCGACTCTCGTTCTCGCGCTTTGCGTGGTCATGCATTTGGTGACGCTCTGCGTTACGCACCTTCGATGTGGCGTGGCATCATCTCTTACCCATGAGCACTGATGCAGAGGTGCTTTAGATTTGCTTTTTGTTCGCGATAGCACTGACGACACAGATTGCGACGTAAGTGACGGCTGAGTCCTGGCGCTGATCCGGGGGATGCGAGGCAGGACGCCGAGCAAGCCGCACCG
>NZ_ATDK01000397.1 GCF_000444135.1 Pseudomonas avellanae BPIC 631 | reverse complement strand
ATCTTATCAATAGCTTAGCTTGCAGGTTATGGGTAACTTATTTCGAAAACAGTACACTAGATAACGGTGTCGTAATTATATCAGTAATCTATCCCGCGAATAAAGCCATATGGAATGCATACGGAAGCTTTTACCATTTTGCAAGACTTTTCGAAGAGCTGGGTGAAGTGCATGAGGCCTATTCAAATTTTAGAAAAACTGGGATTACTGTTGGTTTAGAGGAGGAGTTGGCCGATGTTACCGCTTGGCTTTTATCTGCATGGGGTATTCATCAAAAAAATGCTTCATTGTCCGACTGTTTAATTGATTACTATTTCGATAACTGCCCCGTTTGTAAAAAGCCCGCATGCATTTGTCAAGAGTATTCGGATAGGTCTCAGATGCTTTCGGATAAGGCAAGTCTCGAGCTGGTAAAGTCTCAAATAGTTAAGCTGCTGGATTTAGATCCAGGCCTTTACCGAGAAATAAATGATCTTGTTCAATCTATGGATCAGGCAATATTAACAACGTCTACGGTTGATGCTAAACAAGCGGTTAGCAGTGCTAGGAAAGTACTTTTGGGTGTTGAAAGTGCTGTCCATGCTGCTGATGGTTTGGCTGGTCGTACAAGCAAGGTTGTGACGGCAATTCAATCAATTATGACTACAATTGACGGTATTAAATCTTATTGGTCTTGAATCTGTACTGGCATAAATTAGTTGTCCTGATTTTTGTTGTTTGAGTAGAGTTCTGCATCAAATGCTCTTATTCAAGTCTGCCTCGGCGGACTTGTTTTTTTACTAGAGGCAGAGTTTTGTAGAGAGTATCTCAGTTGGATTTAAAATTTTGACATTTTTTGTGTACGTATGAATTTTTGCGAGTCGGCTACAATGTAGAAATCACGAAAAGTTATTCTTTATGTGATGAGGATGCTCAACTTGTTGCCGAAAAATTTTGTAATTAATTGTTTGGTAGGTAGTGGCTTTTAGTTAAAGTGGCTTTAAAGAGGTTTGTGGGTTCTAAATTCTAAAAGTTAGCATTGGGTGAGTGTTATTTTATGTCTTTAATCTAGTGTACTGTTTTCGAAATAAGTTACCCATAACCTGCAAGCTAAGCTATTGATAAGATTTGAATTTTCCGTTAGTTGGTGGCTGATTTTTTCGAAAACA
>NZ_ATDK01000396.1 GCF_000444135.1 Pseudomonas avellanae BPIC 631 | reverse complement strand
GCGGAGTCTACGGGTTGTAAATGAGCATTCCGAGCCTGTTTTTAACGCAGCATCACCGAGCGCAGCCACTTTTCGTACAGAGCCTAGAGCGAAACCCGCCCTTCAATACAGGTCACGGTCGAGCCGCCCACCCAGATATCGTCACCCAAACGCTGGATGTACACACGGCCCTTGCGCCCGAGCGCGGTGCCCTGACTGACGACGTAACGCTCCGGCGCCAGCCCTTCTTCCAGAAACCAGCGGGCGATGCCGGCGTTGAGGCTGCCTGTCACCGGGTCTTCGGCCATGCCGTCACCCGGAACAAAAGCGCGCACTTCAAACTGCGCCTCGTCACCGTCCACCGCTGGGTCCCATGGTGCAACGACGCCGAGTTTCAGGCCGCTCAGTTGCGCGTAGTCGGGCTGCAACCTCAGAACACTGGCGCGATCGGCCAGCCTGAGCGCGACCCAACCCGGGCCGTTATCGACCCAGCGCGCATCCAGAATCTCACCCGCGCCCAGCTTCATGCCGAGGCGGATCTGCTCGATGAGCTCAGGGTCTACCGCACCCGAACGCAACAACGGTGGCGCGGTAAATGCCAGCCCGCTGCCCTCGCGGCGAATGCGTACCAGACCGATCCCGCACTCCTGAATGATTTCCTCACCCTGCGCCACGCCGCCGCTTTCCAGCCACGCATGGCAGCTGCCCAAGGTGGGATGCCCCGCGAACGGTAGCTCTTCAAGGGTGGTAAAGATACGTACCCGATAGTCGGCTCGCGGGTCTGTCGGCTTTAGCAGAAACGTGGTTTCACTCAGGTTGGTCCAGCGTGCGAAGGCTGCCATCTGCTCGTCGGTCAAGCCATCGGCACCCAGCACCACGGCCAGCGGATTGCCGAGCAACGGCTGATCGCTGAAGACATCCAGTTGCTTGAAATCAAACGAACGCATCAAGGCTTCCTTTCCAAAAGCAAAAAGCGGAGATTGCCACGCCGGGGGCAAGCCGGACAACGGGATATTGAACCAACGTTCGCCGCGACGGCTCACAGCTGTGGCTTGCCGAGAAGCTATCTGCGACGCTTGACATCAATCTCCACGCTCGCCGCCCGAGGTCCAAACATGCTCGACAACCCAACTCTTGATCTGCTTGATGGCCTGCGCCGGACAATGGCCGAAAAGTCGTTTCTGGTGGTCACCGGCGCGGGCATCAGCACCGCGTCCGGCATCCCGGACTATCGCGACAAGGACGGCGTACGACGTGGCACACAGCCCATGATGTATCAGGAGTTCGTCGGCAACCCCGCTGCCCGCCAGCGTTATTGGGCACGCGCCATGCTCGGCTGGCCGCGTATCCGCGCCTCGCAAGCCAACGCCGCACACCGGGCGCTGGCGGCGCTGCAGGCTGAAAACCTTATTACCGGGTTGATCACGCAGAATGTCGATGCGCTGCACACCCAGGCCGGCAGCCAGGACGTTATCGAGCTGCACGGCAGCCTGCACCGCGTGCTGTGCCTGGATTGTCAGCAGCGCAGCGACCGCGCGGCCATTCAGGAGCAGATGCTGGCGCACAATCTGTACCTGGCCGATGTGCATGCGACCCAGGCACCCGATGGCGACACCCTGCTGGACCCCGCCTACGAAGCTGGTTTCAAGGTTCCTGAATGCCCGCACTGTCAGGGCGACAGGCTCAAGCCGGACGTGGTGTTTTTTGGCGAAAACGTCGCCCCGCACACCGCAGCCAGGGCGACGCTGAGTGTCGAGCAGGCCGAAGGTTTGCTGGTCGTCGGCACTTCGCTGATGGCCTGGTCAGCGTTCCGGCTGTGCAAGGCGATGGCCGAACAGGGCAAGCCTGTCATCGCCATCAATCATGGTAAGACCCGCGCAGATGAATTGCTGCGAATGAAGATCAAAGCGCCATGCGAACAGGTGTTGCCCTGGCTGGCCGAGCGACTGATTACCCGCTAGAAAAGCCCGAGCTGACCACCGATCAGCGTGCTGAAATCATCGTCCACAAAAGGCAGGATGGCATCGGCCAGCGGTTGCAGTTGTCGCGTCACGTAATGGTCGTAGTCAATCGGCGCGTGGCGAATTTCCAGCGGTTCCGGCCCCACGGTAGTCATCACGTAGCTAATCCAGCCGCCGCTCTGATACTGCCGGGGTCGGCCCTGCTGGTCGTTGTACTCGTCGGCAAGACGCGCAGCACGCACATGCGGCGGCACGTTGCGCTGGTAGTCATCCAGCTTGCGTCGCAGGCGCTTACGGTAGATCAGCAGATCATCCAGCTCGCCTGACAGGGTGCGCTGCACGTAATCACGCACATAATCCTGATACGGCTGGCGCTTGAAAATGCGCAGGTATAATTCCTGCTGAAACCGCTGGGCCAGTGGCGACCAGTCGGTGCGCACCGTTTCAAGACCTTTGTAGATCATCTCTTCAGAACCGTCGGGCCGTGTGACCAGCCCGGCGTAGCGCTTCTTGCTGCCCTCTTCCGCGCCGCGCACGGTCGGCATCAGAAAACGTCGAAAATGTGTTTCGTACTGCAGTTCAAGCGCACTCTGCAGGCCATATTCGCTCTGTAAGTGCTCGCGCCACCACTGATTGACCTGCTCCACCAGCGCTTTGCCGATGCCTGCCGCCTCTTCCTGCCCATGCGGGCGGCCCAGCCAGACGAAGGTCGAGTCAGTGTCGCCGTAAATCACGGTGTAGCCCTGCGCCTGAATAAGGTCGCGGGTCTTGAGCATGATTTCATGCCCGCGCAGGGTGATGGACGAAGCCAGCCGTGGATCGAAAAACCGGCAACCGCTGGACCCCAACACGCCATAAAACGCGTTCATGATGATTTTCAGGGCCTGGGACAGCGGCGCGTTGTGCTCACGTTTGGCTGCCTCCCGGCCCTGCCAGACACGCTCGACGATGGCTGGCAGGCTGTGCCGCGTACGAGAAAAGCGTGCGCCGCGAAAACCGGGCACCGATTCGCTGTCCTCGGGATGGCGCATGCCTTCGATCAGGCCCACCGGATCGATGAGAAAGGTGCGGATGATTGCCGGATAAAGGCTTTTGTAGTCCAGCACCAGCACCGATTCATATAACCCCGGCTGCGAATCCATCACAAAGCCACCGGGGCTGGCTTCCGGCAAGCGTTCGCCCTGATTGGGCGCGACGAAGCCCTGACGGTGCATCAACGGAATATACAAATGGCAGAAGGCGGCGACAGAACCACCGCTGCGGTCGGCAGGCAAACCGGTCACAGTGGCGCGCTCAAGCAGAAAGGTCAGCAACTGGGTCTTGGCGAAGATGCGCGTTACCAGCTCGCAGTCCTTGATGTTGTAACGCGCCAGCGCAGGCTTGTCCTCGGCGAACATGCGGTTGATTTCGTCCATGCGCTGGTACGGTGTGTCGATGGCCTTGCCTTCGCCCAGCAAGGTTTGCGCGACGTTCTCAAGGCTGAACGAGGGAAAGCTCCAGGTCGCCGAGCGCAGTGCCTCGATACCGTCAATGATCAGCCGCCCGCTGACTTCGGCGAAAAAGTGGTTGTTGCGACTGCCGTGCTCACGCCAGCCCATCGCTTCCCCGCCACGCCCGAGCCGCAGCGGCACCTGCAAGCGTTGGGCATGTTCGTGCAAGACCCGCAGGTCGAACTGCACCACGTTCCAGCCAATGATCGCGTCGGGGTCGTGCAGCGCCAGCCAGTCGTTCAGACGCTCGAGCAACTGCGCGCGGGTGTCGCAATAATCGAGCTGAAAATCCAGCGCCTCGTCGCCACCATTGGCCGGGCCGAGCATGTACACCTGGCGCTGGCCGCAGCCCTCCAGCGCAATGGAATACAACTCGCCCCGCGCCGTGGTTTCGATGTCCAGCGACACCAGTTTCAGCCTGGGCCGGTAATCCGCTGCCGGTCTTATCTGCGCTTCACAGAGCACGCCATCGGCATTGGGCGTGCCGCCGAACTGCACGGGTGCGGTGATGAAACGCTCCATCAGATAACGTTCGGGCGGGCGGATGTCGGCTTCGTAGACGTCCACGTTGCCTCTGCGCAGCAGTTTTTCGACGTTCATCAGTTGTCGATGCTGCTGGCAATACACCCCCAGCACCGGACGGTGGCGAAAATCGCAGAGTTCCAGCGGGCGCAATTCAACGCCACGCTCGGTACGCAATAACGAGCGCGCGCGCTCACCCTGTTCGGCAGGAATAAAAGCGACAGAGGGCTGGCAAGGCAGGCGAATGTGGCGAGGGCCGTGATCAGTGGCCAACCAGAAGTCGACTTCGGTCCCGGCGGGCGTGTCTTGCCAATGCCGACTCAGGATAAAGCCCTGCTGTAACTCCAACGCTGCAACCTCGACCGTGATTGAACACGCTGATTCTACGTGGCTATTGGCGTAAAGGCGCGGTTGGCGATCGAATTGAGAGCACATTGACAGGGCGCTGACCATTGATTGCGTCTATGCCCTTCATCCTTATTTAACGCTTGATGGATTTCACCGGCTGCATGATTCTGTAGCGGTCCCGCACATGCACTACAGTTATTCAGGTCCTGATCACGGAGAGCTCCATGAAAACCGTCGCCCAACTGCTGAAATTGAAAGACCTGCACAACCAGCACGTGCATACCATTGGCCCGAATCAGATGGTGCTCGATGCACTCAGGCTGATGGCGGACAAAAATATCGGGGCGCTGCCAGTGGTGGAAAACGGCACGGTGGTCGGTGTAGTCAGCGAGCGCGACTATGCACGCAAGGTGGTGCTCAAGGGGCGTTCGTCGGTGGGTACGCCGGTCAGCGAGATCATGAGCAGCAAAGTCATTACCGTCAACTCGCAACAGACCGTGGAAACCTGCATGGGCATCATGACCGACAGCCATTTACGCCATTTGCCGGTTGTCGAAGATGGTCAGCTGTTGGGGCTGCTGTCCATCGGCGACCTTGTGAAGGAAGCCATCGCCGAGCAGGCCAGCCTCATTCAGCAGCTTGAACAATACATTCGCGGCGAGTAATCAGAACACGTTATACGTACGCGACGCGCGGTGACCCGCGCGCAACGTGATCTTTCAGTCGTCCAGCGTCTTGCCGGGCGCAGCGCCTTTCGCTGGCTTGCCCTGCTTTTCAGCCGGTGCAGGCTTGGCTTCCGGCTCGGGCGCTGGCGCGGCCGCCTCTTTTTCACGCATCGGCATCTGGTCGATGGTGGCGAAAATCTCCTTGGGGTCTATCGCGCCAGACTTCTCGATCTTTTTCTCGCCATCCTTGCCCACCAGAATCACCTTGGTCTGGGCGCCCGCACCCAGCTTCAGCTCACGAATCAAGGCCATGGTCGACTGTGCGTCGAGGGTCTTGCCGTTGCGTTCGCCAATCGTGTTGACCACTGTGAACAAGACCATGTTGCGTTGCGCAAAGGCTTCGCGGTTGGCTGGCTCGTCCAGCGCCTTCTTGAGGCTGACCAGCGTGGGGTCGATTGTGCTCGGCGCGATGATGATCAGAGGGCGCGACTTGCCGCGCTCCTGCGCCAGAGGGTTGTCGCTGTCAGCGGCAAACGCTGTACCGGCAGCGACGAGCAGGCTGGCAAGGGTCAGGGACCGGATTAACATGGTGGGCTCCTTTCAAATCCATTGGGTAGCCATCGCGCGCAGACAGACGCGATGCTGGTCTGTTCTACCGCATATGGGTCATCCCGGTACAGCCCGCTGTAGTCCTTTTCCGTAATCCATTGCTCAGGCAGAGCGCTCAAGCGAGCGGTAGCAGGCGCTGTCGAGGCTTGCCGCCAGGCCCTGAACAATCTGCTCCACCTCCGCAGCCTCCAGCAACAGGGGCGGCAGAAGACGAATGATTTTGCCCCGCGTGACGTTGATCAACAAGCCATGTTGCTCGGCTGCGATCCGGGTCAGCTCGGGAATGGCCTCGCGCAGTTCGATACCGATCATCAGCCCCCTGCCGCGTACCTGCATGACCTGCGGATGGCCGCCCAGCACGTCCTGCAAGCGCCCGAGCAGGTGCTGCCCTTGAACCCGGGCGTTTTCTACCAGCGCCTGTTGTTCGATGATCTCGATGACCGTGCAACCGACCCGGCACGCCAGCGGGTTGCCGCCAAACGTGCTGCCATGACTGCCAGGCGTGAACAACTCCGCGGCTTTGCCTCGCGCCAGACAGGCACCGATCGGTACGCCGTTGCCCAGCCCTTTGGCGAGGGTCATGACGTCTGGCACGATGCCTTCATGCTGAAAGGCAAACCACTTGCCGGTACGGCCCATGCCAGTCTGAATCTCGTCGAGCATCAGCAGCCAGTCACGCCGCGTGCAACGTTCTCTCAACGCCTTGAGATAACCAGCCGGCGCGACCCGAGCGCCGCCCTCGCCCTGAATCGGTTCGACCAGCACGGCAGCAATCCGGTGGCCGTGGGTTACACAGACCTTGTCGAACGCGGGCAGATCACCGAACGGCACCTTGATGTAATCACCCGGCAACTCGCTGTAACTCAGGCGCACCGCCGGCCCGTCGCTGGCGGCCAGCGTACCCAGCGTGCGCCCGTGAAAGGCGTTTTCCATGACCACCACCAAGGGCTGCTCGATGTACTTGTGCCAGCCATGCAGGCGCGCCAGTTTGAGTGCGGTTTCGTTGGCCTCGGCACCGGAATTGTTGAAAAACACCCGGTCCATCCCTGCCAGCCCCGTGAGCTTTTGCGCCAGCCGTTGCTGCCAGTCAATGCTGTACAAATTGGAGGTGTGCAACAGCAAACCCGCCTGATCACGAATGGCATCCACCAGCAAAGGGTGGGAATGCCCGACATTGGTCACCGCCACGCCTGCCACTGCGTCCAGGTATTCACGACCGCTCTGGTCCCACAGGCGCGTGCCCAGGCCACGGGTGAAACTCAGGGCCAGAGGTTGATAAGTGCTCATCAGGCAGGCGGTGGTCATGGCGTGAAGCTCCTTGGGTAGGTGTCGGTTTATGCAGTATCGTTAACCACCTGTTCTGGATAAACAGCGAAATACTTCAATCATTTTAAAGCTGAGATTGATAATGGATTTGTTTCTGGCGATGCGCGTGTATGTAAAAGTTGTCGAAACCGGCAGCCTGACGGCAGCGGCGCAGGCGTGCTCGATTTCCACAACGATGGTCGGCAATCACTTGCGTGCGCTGGAGCAGCGTCTGGGCGTCAGTCTTTTACAGCGCACCACTCGCCGCCAGCGGCTGACCGAATTCGGCACTGCGTATTACCAGCGTTGCCTGGAAGTGTTGGGGCTGGTGGCACAATCCGAACAACTGGCCGAGCAGGCGCAGGGCGAACCGACCGGTACATTGCGCATCACTGCGCCGCTGACCTTCGGTTCGGAGCTACTGGCCCCTGCCCTGGTCGGGTTCTCGCAGCGCTTTCCCGACGTCAAACTCGACCTGGTGCTGACCAACCAGCGCCTCGACATGATCGACAACGGTTTTGACGTCGCCATTCGCCTGGGCAACCTCGCGCAATCATCGCCCTTGATTGCCCGCCCGTTGCAGGACTACACCCTGACCATCTGCGCTGCGCCCGACTATCTCGCTCGGCACAGCGCGCCCACCCGGCCCGAAGACCTTCGAGCGCACAATTGCCTGGCGTTCGCCTACCCGGCCGGCGATGAGTGGCGCACAGCCGGCACGCAATGGCGCATGACCGGGCCCGAAGGCGAGGTTCTGGTGGACGTGGACGGCTCGATGGTGGCCAACACATCAGCCGGTCTTTATCAGGCGGCGCGCGCCGGGATGGGTGTGGTAATGCTGCCGGATGCGCTGGTCCAGCGTGACTTGCAGGAGGGCCGACTGGTAGCGCTGTTGCCGGACTATCACCTGCCCAGACGGCCGATGAACCTGTTGTATGTGCAAGACCGTTACCGGCTGCCCAAACTGAGAAGCTTTGTGGAGTTTGCGACGGCGCTATGGGGGCGATAGGTGCTGGCAGGGTGTGGCGTAAAGTTGCATCCGGTGCGAGACGTTGTGCCTGCACCGGATTTTTCGCGCCAAATACTCAGACCTTGAAGCGGCTGACCATACTCTGCAAATGAACACCCAGGCGGGCGAGTTCAACGCTCGATGCGGCGGTTTGCTCACTGGCCGACGCCGTCTGCTCGGAAATATCCCGAACATTCAGCACACTGCGGTTGATCTCTTCGGCAACTGCGCTTTGCTCTTCAGCCGCCGCAGCGATCTGGTGATTCATCGTCTCGATGGTCGAGATCGCCTGGGTGATGTTACCGATGGAGACACCCGCATTACGCGTCAGTTCGACGCTGTTGGCGGTCAGCGCCTGGCTGTTGTCGAGGATCGTCGCCACCTGCGTGGTGCGGCTGTGCAGTCCAGTGATCAGTGCAGCAATCTCTTCTGTCGATGTCTGGGTGCGCTGCGCCAGGCTTCGCACTTCGTCAGCAACCACCGCGAAACCTCGCCCGGCTTCCCCGGCGCGTGCAGCTTCGATCGCAGCGTTGAGCGCCAACAGGTTGGTCTGCTCGGCAACCGCCTTGATGACGTCGAGTACGCCACCGATCTTGTTGCTTTCGCTTTTGAGCTCGTCCATGGCGGATTTGGAGTTCTTCACTTCAGTGGCAAGCTTCTCGATCTGCGTCACCGCCCTGGAAACGACGCCGTCGCCTTCACGCGCCTCTTTCGAGGCGTTGACCGCCGCGTGGGATGCCTGCTCGGCGTTTCTCGCGACTTCCTGAACGGTTGCCGACATCTCATGCAGGCGGTCGCCACCTGATCCGTCTCGCTTTTCTGGCTGTTGACACCGGCGCTGGTCTGCTCGGTCACTGCCGACAACTGCTCGGCAGCGCTGGCAATTTGCGTCACGCCGTCACGCAGCCCGCCAATCAACTCGCGCAGGTTGGTGGTCATGCGCAGCATGCTGCCTTGCAAGCGTCCAAGCTCATCCTTGCGGGTAACCGCCTGGTTGTGGGTCAGATCACCATCAGCCACGCGTTCGGCCAGTTTCAGTGTTTCGAGCAACGGACCTACGATCAGGCGGGTTATCACCCACGCAGCCAGGACACTCATAATCAGCGCCGCAACCAGCCATAGCGAGAGCAGCGTCCGGGCCTGATCAACGTCTTCTATGCGCAGACTGAGCTGGTTGGCAGACAATTGGTCGGCCGATTTGAAAAGAACCCCGATAACTTTGGTGATACCCGCCTGAGCCTGATCGATGGATGCCTGTGCGGCGGTGAATTGATTCATGGTGTTCTGGTAACTGACCATGGAATCCACGAGGTGTTTGATCGTTGCAGACTGACTGTCGAACCCTTGCAGACCTTTGACAAAGTTAATGACTGCGTTCATGGAAGCTTCTGCGGGCGCCCTGTTCTCGGTCTTCAAAGAATAGGTATAACCACGCAGATCGAAACGCATTTTCTGAAACAGTGTCATTGCCTGAACAATCGCGTCGCGCTGTGACGCGCTGCCCTCGTCCGACCTGGCAAAGGCGTTCAGCTTCTGCAAGTCCTCAGCTCCGGCATCGGCGTACTGGCCGAACGTTGCACGGGTTGCCTCGCGGGCGGCTGTTGCGCGCATGAGGTTGTCATAGTGAACCCGGTATTCAACCAGCGCTTCGGCGGCAGCGTTCACCAATGGTGTGTTCAGCGGAGAGTTGAATACCTCTTGCGCATACTTGACGTGGGCTTCGAGGCGTTCAAGGGCCTTCAGCCAATCGCTGGCACGTTCGGCATCATAGTTAATCCAGTACGCCAGACGTGCGATGCGAACATCACGCGTCAGGGTGCTCATCTTGCCAATGTCGGCAATCCTTTCGCTTCGTTCGCTCAGCGAAGTGATACCGGTCCAGCCGGTCAGCGCAATCAGCACCGTCAGCACGATGACCAGAGCAAACCCAAGCGCTAGTGTACTGTTTTCGAAAAAATCAGCCACCAACTAACGGAAAATTCAAATCTTATCAATAGCTTAGCTTGCAGGTTATGGGTAACTTATTTCGAAAA
>NZ_ATDK01000395.1 GCF_000444135.1 Pseudomonas avellanae BPIC 631 | reverse complement strand
TGCGCTCCGACTGCCTGTCCAAGTGGACGTGGGGCAGGTGTCCAAGTGAGCTTGGAATGAGTGTCCAAATGATCGTGGGCTGAGTGTCCAAGTGTCGTGGAATCCGCAGCTTGTGAATAAATACCTTGTGGGTATGGTCCGACATCTCTTTATCCTTATCCTTTATCCGGCCTTCGTGTTTCAGAAGGTTCTTGAAGATCAACTGGAGTTGTCGCTCCACTTCCTTGCTATCCGTGGGCAGGTGGACCATGAGTCCACAATAGCTGTCTTCCTTGAGTAAGCTGTCTCCGGTTTTACGACAGACGCTCATGGATGGCTTACGGTACATCTCGATAACATAGATATGATGGTGATCAACGGTCATTCGGATGATGAGCACTGCTTTGCGGGGTGGCGTATCTGCTTGTTTTGGTTTCTTAGCAGAATCCTTGTCAGAGCCGCTCTTTACAGAAAGAAATTGGTATTGCGGTATGCCTTCGCATTGAAGACCAAGAGGCAGGGTGTACCAGCCCACGTTTGAAATGCGCTGAGGATGATTCTTTGCCAGTCCCGTGCACGTCTGCCACATCTGCTGAAGGGTTCCTTCCACCAACCATTCCGGTGACTCAGCTTCGCTTTTTCCACCACCCTTGCCACCCCGATGCGCATCACCAGGTGCAAGCAACGTGCGATGATCACCGGGTGATGCAGTACCCCTTTTTCCGGGAATTCTCTGCTTGGTCTTGATCAGTTTGCGTTTAATGCCAAGCGTCGAAAGAGGCGAGTCGAGGACTACCCGGGCGTGGTTATTGTCGGGGGCTTCGGTATCGATGAGATCTATCTCTTGATTGGATGCCTCTTCAGGTGGCGGCTTCTTGTAGGCCCTTCCTGCTACTCCTTCATCAGCAGTGTATCGCTGGCGTTCGATCGTGATAGCTGAACCCTCCGGATTGCTAATGCCATCGATGTTCAGTAGCAGAAAGGTGTCGTTATCCATCCAGAAACCATCCCCTTGAATGATGGCCTTGCCTTCGAACCAGGGTTCCGCTTTGAGAAAAATCTTATCCTTTGGGCTGAACAGTGCTTTAAGAAGATTGTGAACGTCATCGCATTTGCGTTGGGTGTAATCGCTGTACAGAGCGTGCGCAAGAAATACGGCCTCTTTGTGAGATATGTGATTTCTAAGCTGCAGCTTCAGTGTCCGTGAATCACGCTCGTGGCCGTAGAAGTAGTTTTTCTCAACTGCATCCAGGCCGTACGTTGCTATCAATCTGCTCGTTTCAGAACTGCGCCCGTAGCATCGGGTAAAAAACTCAAGACAGGGCACTAGTGTACTGTTTTCGAAAAAACCAGCTACTAACTAACGTAAAATTCAAATTTTATCAATAACTTAGGTTGCGGGACACGGGTAAATTATTTCGCAAACAGTACA
>NZ_ATDK01000394.1 GCF_000444135.1 Pseudomonas avellanae BPIC 631 | reverse complement strand
GACTGACTTTGAAGGATCAAAGTAGGCAAAGCCCCCGCTCCGTTTCCGGCCCGACTTCGTCGGGTTCCTTCGTGATTAAAAAGCGCTTTCGTTTATATGCAGTGATTATGAGCAAGGCATGACGCTGTGTTGCGGCACAGATGTGACGCGGAGCGTCACGAAATGCATGTTAACGCAGCATTGGCACTAGGCAGTTGGGCGCAGCCTTCAAAACCCTCTACAAAGAATTTGACTTGTACACCTATCCCCCTATGATGAGGATAAGTTGTACAGCACAGTTAATCTGTACAAGTCTTCTGTAGAGGTGACGGATGCCAATGCCTGCAATCGAAAAACCCAAACTCGGGATCAGTGCGTGTCTGATGGGTGCCGAGGTTCGCTTCAATGGCGGGCATAAGGAATCTCATCTGTGCACGCAGGCGCTGAGCAAGTATTTCGATTTTGTTCAGGCGTGCCCCGAAGTTGCTATCGGTCTGGGTATCCCGCGTAAGCCGATCAGGCTGGTGGGCGATGCCGAGCACCCCAAGGCGCTGGGCACGGTCAATCGTGAGCTGGATGTTACTCAGGCGTTGGCCGATTACGGCATTCAGATGGCGGACGAGCTGGGTGATATCTGCGGTTATATTTTCATGCAGAAGTCGCCGTCCTGCGGTCTGGAGCGGGTCAAGGTCTACCGTGAAAACGGCGCGCCGGTTGACGGCGGGGGGCGCGGCATCTATGCGCAGGCCTTTTGCGAGCGTCATCCTAACCTGCCGGTCGAAGAAGACGGGCGTCTGAACGATGCCGTGCTGCGCGAAAACTTCGTGACCCGTGTGTTTGCCTACGCGGCCTGGCAACAATTGTTGAAGGACGGCATCACCCGTCGGGCGTTGACCGAATTTCACTCGCGCTACAAATACCAGCTGATGGCCAACGACCCGGTGCAGTACAAGGCGCTGGGCAAGATGCTGGGCAACATGGGCCGCAGCGACCCCAATGAAATCGCCCCGCTGTATTTCAGCGAGCTGATGGCCGCGCTGAAAAAATGCGCGACCCGGCGCACCCACACCAACGTTCTGCAACATCTGTGCGGCTATCTGAAACAAACCATCAGTGCCGAGGACAAGCAGGAAATTCAGGAAGTGATCGGCCAGTATCATCAGGGCATCGTGCCGCTGATCGTACCGCTGACCCTGCTCAAGCATCATTTTCGCCAACACCCGGATCCTTACGTAGCGCTGCAGGTGTACATGCAGCCTCATCCGGAAAACCTCAGCCTGCGAAATGCGATTTGATACCCATGAATGAAGCACAAACAGATACCGAGCTGCCGGGCGACTGGCTGCCGATTCGGGAAGTTGCACGGCAGACCGGCGTCAATGCCGTAACCCTGCGCGCGTGGGAGCGCCGTTACGGGCTGATCGTCCCGCACCGCACGGCCAAAGGTCATCGGCTGTACTCGGACGAGCACGTGCAGCGGGTCATGAAGATCCTCACGTGGCTCAATCGTGGCGTGTCTGTCAGCCAGGTCAAAAGCTTGATTGATGACAACCTTCAGGACGCCCTGCCGCCGACCAGCGACTGGGACGCGCTGCGCCAGACGCTGCTGATTGCCATCGGCGAACTGGCCGAGCGCCGGGTCGACGACGTGTTCAATCAGGCGATGGCGCTGTACCCGCCACGCACCTTGTGCGAACAACTGCTGCTGCCGCTGCTCGCTGAACTGGAGCAACGCTGGCAGGGCAAGTTCGGCGCGCAACTGGAGCGCACGTTCTTCTACTCGTGGTTACGCAGCAAGTTCGGCGCGCGCATTTACCACAACAACCGCCAGCTCAGTGGCAGCCCGTTGCTGCTGGTCAATCAGTCCGATCTGCCGCTGGAACCGCATCTATGGCTGGCCGCCTGGCTGGTGAGCAGCGCCGACTGCCCGGTGGAAGTGTTCGACTGGCCCCTGCCGGTCGGCGAACTGGCGCTGGCGGCTGAATACCTCAAGCCACGTGGCATATTGCTCTACTCCAGCAAAGCGTTGAACGTCGGCCAACTGCCCCGCTTGCTGGCCAATATCACCTGCCCTGTAGTGCTCGGCGGACCAACGGTGAAGATCCATAACGCCGAGCTGCTCGTACAGGCAAACGAGATAGCGGGTTTGACCCTCGCCCATGATGCGCTCAGCGCTCAGACCGAGCTGGGCAAGCTCGGACTTATCTAAGGATTTCTCATGCAACTGATTTGGCTGCGTAGCGACCTGCGCGTTCACGACAATACTGCTCTGACGGCCGCCCTGCAGCGCGGCCCGACGCTGGCGGTGTACCTGCTCAGCCCGACGCAGTGGCGCAACCATGACGACGCCGATTGCAAAGTGGACTTCTGGCTGCGCAATCTGGTGGAGCTGGAAAAAGCGCTGGGCAAGCTGAACGTGCCGTTGCTGATTCGTGAAGCCGACACCTGGGATCAGGCACCTGAAGTGCTGTCGTCACTGTGCAAACAGTTAAACGTCGAGGGCCTGCACCTCAATGAAGAATACGGCATCAACGAAACCCGCCGTGATCAGGCGGTGCAGCAGGCAATGCAGGCGGACGGTGTTCACTTCACCAGCCACCTTGATCAATTGCTGTTTAAGCCGGGCAGTATCCTGACCAAGACCGGCAACTATTTCCAAGTGTTCACCCAGTTCAAAAAGGTCTGCTACACCCGCCTGCATGAAGCCATGCCGCGGACGGTACACACCCCCGAAGCGCAGCAGCCACTGTCGATAAAAAGTGATGCGATTCCGGACCAGGTCAAGGGCTTCACCACGCCGTCGAAAAGCCTGCGTGACCTGTGGCCCGCAGGTGAGGTCGAGGCAAGCCGGCGGATTGAAGCGTTCGCCGACGAGCAGATCAGCTACTACAAAGACGAGCGTGACTTTCCGGCCAAGCCCGGCACCAGCCAGTTGTCGGCCTATCTGGCCGCAGGCGTGATTTCGCCCCGCCAGTGCCTGCATGCAGCGCTGGCCAGCAATCAGGGCGAATTTGAGACTGGTGATGTCGGAACCGTGACCTGGATCAATGAGCTACTGTGGAGAGAATTCTATAAGCACACGCTGGTAGGCTACCCGCGTGTTTCGCGTCACCGTGCATTTCGGCCGGAGACCGAAGCGCTGAAATGGCGCGACGCCCCCGAAGAACTGCTGGCGTGGCAAGAAGCCCGTACCGGGCTGCCGATCATCGATGCGGCCATGCGTCAGTTGCTGGAAACCGGATGGATGCACAATCGGCTAAGGATGGTCGTGGCGATGTTTCTCACTAAAAACCTGTTGATCGACTGGCGGGAAGGCGAGCGCTTTTTCATGCGCCACCTGATCGACGGCGACCTGGCGGCCAATAACGGCGGCTGGCAGTGGAGTTCGTCCACAGGCACCGATTCGGCCCCCTACTTCCGCATCTTCAACCCGCTGTCGCAATCGGAACAATTCGACCCCGAAGGCGTGTTCATCAAACGCTGGCTGCCGGAACTGGCTGACCTGAACAAAAAACAAATCCACGACCCAGCCTCTGTGGGCGATCTATTCGGCATCGCCGATTACCCGAAGCCCATCGTCGACCTGAGCAAAAGCCGCGCCCGCGCTTTGGCCGCCTTCAAGGCACTCCCGGCTCGCCAACCCGCTGCGGGAGCTGACAATGGCTGAGTTCCTGCACCGCTTTGCGCAAGGCTTTGCGGCGCTGAACAAGGACAACCTTGATCAGGTCGCCGAGCTGTACAGCGAAGACGTGTCATTCAGTGACCCGATGCACGATATCCAAGGCCTTGCCGCCATGCAGCGCTACTTCGCCGAGCTGTACGCCAACGTGCGCGATCTGCATTTCGACTTCCATGCCTTTGACGAGGTCCGGCCGGGTGAAGGCTATCTGGTCTGGACCATGAGCTACTCGCACCCGCGCCTGGCCGGTGGCCGGACGATTCGCGTCGAGGGCTGTTCGCACCTGAAATGGCGCGACAAGGTTTACCGCCATCGGGACTACTTCGATGCCGGTGCGTTGCTCTACGAACACTTGCCTATCATGGGTCGAGCCATCCACTGGCTGAAGAAGAGGTTAGGATGAACACTCCCGTTGCACGACGCATATGGTTGACCGGGGCAAGCAGCGGCATAGGCCTGGCCCTGGCCAAGGAGTTGCTGACTGCCGGACATCGGTTGGCCTTGACCGCCAGGACTCTGGAGCCCCTGCAGAACCTGGCCGCCAGTCATCCGCAGCAGGTGTTGCTGGTCACCGGCGACATCACCGACGGCCTGCAAGTGACCGCCATGGCCGACCGCATCGCCCAGGAATGGGGAGCGCTGGATACCGCGATCCTCAATGCGGGCACCTGTGAATACATCGACACCCGCCACTTCGAGGCGGCGATGGTCGAGCGCGTCGTGCGCACCAATCTGCTCGCCAGCAGTTACTGCATTCAGGAAGCCCTGCCGCTGTTGCGCAAAGGCAACCAGCCGCATTTGGTCGGCGTAGCCAGCGCGGTCACCTTCCTGGCACTGCCTCGTGCAGAAGCCTACGGCGCCTCGAAGGCTGGCCTGCGTTACCTGTTTGAAGCCCTGCGCATTGATCTGGCCAGCGAAAATATTGACGTGACCATTGTCAGCCCAGGGTTTGTCGATACACCCCTGACGCAGAAAAACGATTTCCCCATGCCGATGCGCTGGCCCGTCGAAAAGGCAGCACGGTACATTGCCGATAACCTCAAGCGTGTGCGACGACCGCTGGAAATTGCCTTCCCGACGGCTTTCATCCTCAGTATGAAACTGCTGGCCCTGCTTCCGGTGCGCGTCAGATTCGCCATCGGCAAACGCATGGCCCGCAGCGAGTCGGGTAATAAGGACACTCAATGAAAATTGCAGTCATTGGCAGCGGTATCGCCGGGTTGACCAGCGCCTATCTGCTCAATCGCGGGCATGAGGTGACAGTCTTCGAGTCTTCCGACTGGATCGGCGGGCATACCCACACGGTTGATGTGCAGGTCGAAGGCCGCGCCTATGCCATCGATACCGGTTTCATCGTGTTCAACGACTGGACCTACCCGAACTTCATCAAATTGCTGGGCCAACTGGACGTGGGTTTCAAGCCTGCCGAAATGAGCTTTTCGGTGCACGACCCGCGCACCGGCGTCGAATATAACGGCAACAACCTCAACAGCCTGTTTGCCCAGCGCAGCAACCTGTTGTCGCCCAGGTTCTGGGGCATGCTGCGCGATATCATGCGCTTCAATCGTCAATCGGTAGACGACCTGGAAAACCAGCGTATCGCGGCCGACACCACGCTGGGCGAATACTTGAAAAACGGTGGCTATGGCCAGCGCTTCATTGACCACTACATCGTGCCGATGGGCGCGGCGATCTGGTCCATGTCGCTGGCGGACATGCTCGGGTTTCCGCTGCAATTCTTCGTGCGCTTCTTCAAGAACCACGGCCTGCTGTCTGTCACCCACCGCCCGCAATGGTGCGTGATAGAAGGCGGCTCCAGAAGCTATATCGAACCCCTGACGGGGTCGTTTCGAGAGCGCATTCGCCTGTCCTGCCCGGTCACTCGCGTGGAACGCGACAGCGAAGGGGTGACGGTGCACAGTGCCCAAGGCAGCGAGCGTTTCGATCAAGTGGTGTTCGCTTGCCATAGCGACCAAGCGCTGGCCATGCTGGCAGAGCCGTCCAGTGCCGAGCAGTCGGTGCTCAGTGCCCTGCGCTATGCCGAAAACGATGTGGTATTGCACACCGATACACGCCTGCTGCCTGACCGCCGCCTGGCCTGGGCTAGCTGGAACTACCGGCTTGGCGGCGCCGAGCAGCAACTGGCCGCCGTCACCTACGACATGAACATCCTGCAAGGGATCGAGAGCGCTACCACGTTCTGCGTCAGCCTGAACCAGACCGATGCCATCGACCCGACGAAGATTCTCGGTCGCTACCGCTATGCGCACCCGCAATACAGCCTTGAGGCGATCGCGGCACAGGCGCGCTGGCAGGAAATAAACGGGGTCGATAACACCTGGTACTGCGGCGCTTACTGGGCCAACGGCTTTCACGAAGACGGTGTGGTCAGCGGCTTGCGCGTTGCCCAGGCCTTCGGTGAAGCGCTGTGAACAGCGCCCTTTACAGCGGCTGGATCAGCCATCGGCGCTTTTCACCGCGCGCCCATGCGTTCACCTATCGAATCGGGCTGATCTATCTGGACCTGGATGAGCAGGACGCCGTGATGGGCCTTTCGCCGCTGGCGGGCAACAAGCGTTTCGCACCCTTTTCATTCCGTGAGCGCGACTACCTGCCGCAACTGACCGGGCGCGGCGTGCCGCTGATAGAAGCGGCACGCGAACTGGTCGGTAAAGCGCTGGGGCACATGCCACTGGGTCGCGTCTGCCTGCTGACCCAGGCGCGCAGCTGGGGCTTGTCGTTCAACCCGGTGAGTTTTTTCTACTGTCACGAGGCCGACGGCACATTGGCGGCGATCCTTTGCGAAGTCACCAATACCCCGTGGGGCGAGCGTTACAGTTATGTACTGCCAGCCACCGGCGAAGGCCACCAGCATTTTGCCGTGGCCAAGGCCTTTCACGTTTCACCGTTCCTGCCACGAGATCTTGAATACCGCATGAGTTTCAGCCAGCCCGCCGAGCGTATCGGCGTGCACATGGCTGACTGGCAAGGCGAACTGAAGATGTTTGACGCCACGCTCAACCTCACGCGCCAGCAGCTCAGCCGCAAGACGCTGCACCGCTACCTGATTGCTTATCCATGGATGACTGCAAAAACCTGTCTGGCGATTTACTGGCAGGCCATGCGCCTGCTGGTCAAACGCATCCCCATTTTTTCCCATCAGGCCGCCGACGGCGATTACCGTGCTGCCGCCGCGCAACCCAAGGATTCACGCCATGAAAAGCAGTAGCAGTAGTTTTTCTGCCAATCTGGGTACCAATGGTTTGACTGCAAATATCCTGCGCAAAGGGGTGTTGCGTCAGCTCGCCAGCCTGCGCAATGGCCAGTTGGTGGTTATCGAAGGCGACGAGCGTCACGTGTTCGGCAAGGCCGGCGCGCAGATCCACGCCGAAGTGCATATTCTCGACTCGGCCGCCTGGGGCATGATTGCCAGCACCGGTTCCATCGGCGCTGGCGAGGCGTTTATCCACGGCTACTGGACCACGCCGGATTTGACGGCAGTGGTGCGCCTATTCGTCAGTAATATGGATGTGCTGGATGCGATGGAAGGCGGCATCGCGCGCCTGACCCGGCCGCTGATTCACAGCCTGCACTGGCTCAATCGCAATACCCGTAAAGGCTCGCAGAAGAACATCGCCGCCCATTACGACCTCGGCAACACGCTTTTCGAGCAGTTTCTCGACCCGACCATGATGTACTCGGCCGCACAGTTCCTCAGCGACGATGACACCCTGGAACAGGCTCAACTGAACAAACTGGAGCGTATCTGCCAGAAGCTGGCCCTGAAACCCACTGATCATCTGCTGGAAATCGGCACCGGCTGGGGCAGCATGGCGATTTATGCCGCGCAGCAGTATGGCTGTCGCGTGACCACCACTACCCTGTCCAGAGAACAGTTCGCCTACACCGAGCAACGGCTGATCGAACTGGGCCTGCAGGATCGAGTCACGCTGCTGCTGACCGATTATCGCGACCTGACCGGTGAATACGACAAGCTAGTGTCCATCGAAATGATCGAAGCGGTCGGCCACCGGTTTTTGCCGACCTACTTCAAGCAATGCGCCAGCCTGCTCAAAAGCAACGGCATGATGCTGCTGCAGGCGATCACCATTCGCGAGCAGCGTTATGCACAGGCCAAACGCAATGTGGACTTCATCCAGCGCTACATTTTCCCGGGTGGCGCCCTGCCCTCGGTGGCGAAGATGCTCGACATCGTCGGCAGCGACACCGACATGAACCTGCTGCACATGGAAGACTTCGGCCTGCACTACGCGCGCACGCTGCGCTTGTGGCACGACAACTTCAAGCACGCTCACGGCACACTCACCGAACTGGGTTATGACGACTACTTCCTGCGCCTCTGGGAGTTCTATCTGTGTTACTGCGAGGGAGGTTTTCTGGAGAGAACGATTGGCACCGCGCAATTGCTGCTGGCCAAACCGGATGCACTGCGTGAGCCATTGCTTGGGCGCTTCAATGCTTAAATCACTCGCCAACGCGCTGTTGTTCCAGATCGGCTGGTTCGCCTGCGTGCTGGGTGGCAACAGCTATTGGCTGTTGATCGCCGTGGGCGTGCTGGTGGTGCATTTTGCGTGGGTCAGTTCATGGGCAGCTGAAGGCAAGCTGATTGTGAGCGTCACGCTGGTGGGTGTGGTGCTCGACAGCCTGTTGATGGTAATCGGTGTTTTCGACTTCGAGACCGGCGGCTATCTGCTGCCGTTATGGCTGGCGTTATTGTGGGCGGTCATGGGTACCACGCTCAATCATTGCCTGGCATGGACCGCCAGGCCCATCTGGCGCGCTGCCGTACTGGGCGCTATTGGCGGGCCGATGTCGTACTATGCCGGCTCACAACTGGCGCAGGTTCATCTTCCTCTCGGATTTTGGCCGAGCATGGTGCTGCTGGGGCTGGTCTGGGCGGGTGTATTTCCCCTGCTGCAATGGCTGGCCGCCCGCGCACCAGGCCCATCAGCCAGATAACCGGGAGACACGCTCTGAACGCCACGCTTATTCCGCTCGCAGAGATTCACAGCGAAACGGAAGTCACCTGCTCGACCTGCGCAGCCTGCTGTTGCCAACTGGAAGTGATGCTTATCACCGACACGGGCGTGCCTGAGCGCTACATCGATACCGACGAATGGGGTGGCGAGGTTATGTTGCGCCTGGATGACGGCTGGTGTGCAGCGCTGGATCGCAACACCATGATGTGCACCATCTACGAGAGACGGCCATTGATCTGTCGCGAGTTTGAAGCGGGCGCGGAAGATTGCCTGACAGAACGCAAAGGGATTGCGACGGCTTATCTTTGATAAGTGCTGCTGACTTGACTGATGACTCTCGTTCCCGCGCTCATCGTTATACACAACTCTGCTTTGGATTCTGGCCGGAGGCACACTGGGAGCGAACTTGTTCGCGAAGGGGCCGGTATAGTTGCCGAAAATGCATCATTATCGTTGCCACGCTCCGCGTGGTAATGCATTTCGTGACGCTCTGCGTCACACAGCGGTTTTGCGATGTCAGTTGGATAGATGCAAGGCTCAAGTGCCCTTTTCGCCCCTCGGCGA
>NZ_ATDK01000393.1 GCF_000444135.1 Pseudomonas avellanae BPIC 631 | reverse complement strand
TGTACTGTTTGCGAAATAATTTACCCGTGTCCCGCAACCTAAGTTATTGATAAAATTTGAATTTTACGTTAGTTAGTAGCTGGTTTTTTCGAAAACAGTACACTAGCTCACCAATCCGCTTGAGGTACTCTTCGTACTCGATGGCCTTTTCCTTACGCAGCTTGATGATTTCATCGAGCTGCGCCGACATTTTGGCGAAGTAAGCCGGGTCGGTCAGGTTTTCCTTGATGATCTTGCTGCGAACGTTGTTCTCAATCGTTTCGGCTATCGCTCCCTGATTGCCTTTCATCTCACTTAATTTCTCGGCAATGGCCTGGCCAATACCCGTCTTCACGATCAAGTCCAGCAACCCCATATTGTCAAAGGGAGAAATTTTGCGCGACTCGCTGGCCTCAATATAGGTGTCGATCAAATGCCGCATATCCGCTTCAAATGGCTTGATGTCGAGTGTCTCCCCGCTGGCCATACGGATGATTTCGCGCAGCATAAGGTATCGATCCCGCCTGCGCTTGATTTCTTCAATCTGCGCCAAACTGTAACCTGCCGCTTCCATCTCATCAGCCAGATTCGCATACGCGCGCAACAGCATAACTATGGTCCGGTAGAGGACTACTCGCAGTGGTTCGCGGTTTTGCAGATCATCTGCTATCTCGGTATTGCCGCAGAAGTAGTGAATATGTGCCAACTCATCCTTGGGTGGAGCTACCGGCTCACATAACAGCGCCAACGCTTCCAATGCATCGTCCAGACGTTCCTTGCCCTGCGCCAGACGATCGTGCAACAGCACTTCTGGATCTACTCCGCCAGCGCTGTGATCCAGCTCTGAGGTGTAGACCGCGATGGCATTCTCAACACTCTTGAACAAGTCCTTATAGTCGACAATATAGCCAAACTCCTTGTCCTCGCCGTCCAGACGATTGGTCCGGCAGATGGCTTGAAACAGGCCATGGTCGTGCATCGACTTGTCGATATACAGATAACTGCACGGCGGTGCGTCAAATCCGGTAAGCAGCTTGTCCACCACCACTAACAGCCTCATGTTGGCCGGTTCCTTGATAAACAGCGCCTTGGCCCGTTCTTCATACGTTTCAGTTTTGGACATGCCAGGCTTTGCCTGTACACCTTCCAGCAGGTCCATGTAGGTGCTGTAGATAAATTGCTTGTCGGTTTCAGTATTCGCGCCGGTTTCCTCCAGCGTCACATCCTTGGCCAAAGGGTTGTAGGACGTGATGATTGCGCACTTGCTCTTGAACAATGACTTCTGGAACAGAGTGAAGTATTTGCAAGCCTCATAGATGCTGGAGGCGACAAAAATAGCGTTGCCGCGCAGGCTGGACAGGCGCGGTTTAGTACTGAAGTCGAAGATGATATCCGCCACCACGCGGTCCATACGCGACTTGGAGCTGAGCACATTCTGCATGGTGCCCCACTTTTGCTTCAGTTCATCCTTCTGCCACTTGTTCAATGCCTTGGTGCTGTTCTCAAACCACTGGTCAATTTTTTCTGAAGACCCCAGCCTGGTATCAATGTCACGGGCTTCGTAGAGGAGGTCCAGCACCACCCCATCTTCCACCGCCTCACTGAACTTGTAGGTATGAATGTAACCACCAAACACTTCCAGACTTGTGGCCTTGTCCTGCTTGAGCAGCGGCGTGCCGGTGAAGCCTATGAACACCGCATTGGGCATCAGCGCCTTCATCACTCGATTGAGCCGGCCGCCCTGAGTCCTGTGGCACTCATCGACAAACACGAACAGCTCACCCATGGTCTGGCTAGGTTGGGCCTGCAGTTCCTTGATAAATGCCTCGAAGGCCTTGTCATCTTTACCTTTAGTAGAGCCGCCAAACTTATGCACCAGCGAGCACAGCAGGCGTGGACTTGGCTGACTGAGCTGGCGCATAAGCTCATGGCCACTGCCCGTGCGGCAAATGGTTTCGCCAGCATCGCGGAACACCCTTTCAATCTGCTTATCCAGCTCGTCACGGTCAGTGATGATGGCTACTCGGGCATGCGGGTTATTCTCCAAAATCCACTTGGCCAACAGCACCATCAAAATGCTTTTTCCTGCGCCCTGAGTGTGCCAAATAATACCGCCCTGGCGCTGCTTCACATGCGCCTGCGCAGCTTTGATGCCGAAGTACTGGTGTACTCGTGGCAACTTTTTCACACCGCCGTCAAACAGCACAAAATCGTGCATCAGCTCAATCAGCCGAGCCTTGTCACACATTTTCAGCAGGTACTTGTCCAGTTTGTAGTGGCAATTATCGGATTCATCTTCTTTCCATGTAAGAAAGTACTTTTCCTGAGTGCCGGTTGTGCCATAGCGCAGCCCCTCAGAGTCATTGCCAGCAAAGACGAACTGCACGGTACTGAAGAACCACTCATTGAACTCAGGCCGCTGATTGGACAAGCTCTGGCGCATTCCGTCACCAATGCTAATGCGGCTGTTCTTCAGCTCCAGCACGCCAATAGCTATACCGTTCAGGTAGAGCACAATATCCGGCCGACGCTCCAGCTTGCCCTTGAGCGTAACCTCCTCGGCAATAGCAAAATCATTTTTCAGTGGCTCAACCCAATTGATCAGATGCACCGTCTCGGTCATCTTGCCGACTTCGGTTTTCACCGGCAAACCGTAGCGCAGCAACTGATAAACAGCTCGATTGGTGCCATACAGCGTGCGGTCGGATTTGTTGGCCTCAGTGTTGAGCTTGTGCAGCACGGCATTGATCTGCGCCTGGCTATAACCCGCTCCGCTCAAGTAAGCACTGAGCAAACCCTCTTCGATATTGCTGTTGTTGACGCGCTCTGCCCAGTCGCCGAGATGCCTGTAACCCAACACCTCAACAAACAACTTAGCCACACGGTTTTGTGTCACGCGTTCTGCTTTGCCGATATCGGTCATTTGAGTATTTCCCAGCGTCCATTCTTGGTTGGGCCAACATGCCGGATCACTCCGGCTGCTCGCAGCTTGTTTAGATGATATTTGATGCCATCGGCACTTAGGCCGAGCTGCGTTGCCAACTCCCGCCTGGTTGTCGTCGGTTGCTGACGTAATAAGGTCAGAATTTTTCCTTGGACCGATTCTGAATCGATTTCTTGGGTAGCTTCTTGGGTAGCTTCTTGGGTAGCTTCTTGGGTAATCAACGTTAGATCCGCCGGGATTACCCCCAAATCCAATCTTACCTCCTCACCCAAAGCCTCGGCGAGTTGCTCCGGCTCGGCTCGAAAGGTAATCATCAATCCCGACATGCTGCTGTCAAATAACGGAGCAGATATACAGTGCTTACGGCATTCACTGAGGATCTTCTCGATGCCACGCCCCCAAGACTCCACGTAGCCAGCGCGGAAGAACGCCGAAGCCAACAGCGGGTTGAAAGGATGGGACGGATGCTTGGCTAGCAATTGTTGCTGTGTCCAATGCTCCGGCAACTGGCCTGGGTTCCAAATCACGATCTGGTGGTCATACACACTGATCTGAATCGGTATGCCGCTGGCGTAATCCTTGTGGATCACTGCGTTGAGCAGCGCCTCGCGCAAGGCCTGCAAAGGGAACAGGTAACGCTCAACACGCTGAATACCTTCGTAGCGAATATACGCCTTGAGGTATTTGCTGTGCAGCAGCTCCAGGGTCTTTTCCACCTGAGAGAATAGGTCGCCGTGGATTTGATCCTGGTAGCGCAGGTCGTCATCAGTGACGAAAAAACCGATCTTGATAGAGGCGCCAGATACGAAACGTTCGGGCTGGGTGCCAAACAGCAGCGCAGTGGCGCGCTTTAGGTAGTGCCCTTCCTCCAGTTGCAGGCTGGCCAGCAAGGCAGCGTCGCTATCATCCAGCACTGCGTCGTCCACCCGCCCGCTTCTGGCCGCCCGAGTGCGGAACCCTTGCAGCGCGGCAGGCTGGCAATCGTCTAGGGTGAGGCCCGATAGCGGCACGCCATCCCAGTGCAGGCCCTGCTTGCGCAGCAAAAAGCGCGACAGCGCTGCACCTTTCAATTCCTGCTTAGTGCTGCCGCTGCGGTAGTGGTATTCGCCCTTGTAGCTAACCGGACTGGGGTATGCCGGCACCACAATCTCCAGCAGTACCTTGCCCGCTTCCTCACACAGGTTCACATCCACCATGATCCCCAGTACATCGCGCACCTTGTTCGGGATCTCCTCCAGCAGGCGGGCCGCATCGACCACACCCACTGGTTCGCCGGAATCGCTGCGGCCAATTTCCAGCACGCCGCCCTCAGCATTGGCGAAACCGCATATCCACTTCAGATACTCGTCGCGCCACACGGCCTTCCATTCCCGCTGCTGGTGTTCACTCATACCAATCGAATCCTTCCAGTGAGGAGTTCCTGCATCATGCCTTGTTTAAGGTGGCGGGCTTTTTGGAGTTTGGTTTCTAGTGTGCCGTCTCAAAATTAACTTCTCTCATGCCTGCGTGCTCATTGCCGCGCGGGCTCGCTGTATTTTGTTCAAAATATCTTCTCCCTTAGCGTTCCAAACG
>NZ_ATDK01000392.1 GCF_000444135.1 Pseudomonas avellanae BPIC 631 | reverse complement strand
TACAGATGCCCTATCGAAATGATGACGGAAATGATGTCCAAGCATCATGAGAGTCCATCCCTAACTCAATAGCCGGGTGTTGCACTCAGCCTCTGAAACCGCCCAGCGTTATCGTCAGTCACGGATTGAGCGTCGAACAATTCCATTTTCATAATCATCTTCCCTTCATTTATTCAGATAAAAGTTGATGCCGTGGGGGGCACCGGTGCGGCGGCGTTTTAGAGTTTTGAACTACGACGGCACGTGCGCGCCGATGTGTTCAGCCTCGCTCAACCAGGGCTGGTCGTAGCGGTAAGTCATCCGCGCCTGCTCAAGTGTCGAACCGGAGGATATGGCTTCAATGATCCGCCGCTCGGTCTGCTCTACGGCCCTGGCGCGCCGCACCACTTCGGCCGCCAGTTGCTGCGGGACCACAACACAGCCGCTGCCGTCACACACCATCAGGTCTCCCGGTCGAATGGTGATGCCATCGATAACGAGCGGCACCTGGACGGCCTTGAGTTGTGTGCGGTTCTTCGCCGACTGCATGAAACGTCCACGACTGAACAACGGGTAGTTGCAATTGATAACGGTATCGATATCACGTGCAACGCCATCTATGACCGTGCCTTTGATGCCGTTGGCCAAGGCAAAGTGGGTCATGATGTCGCCCCACACCGTGCAGTCATGACGACCCGAATTCGAAGAGACAATCACAGAACCGCTCGGCACTTGATCAATATAATTGGCAGCCCCTCTGAACCCTTCTGACGTATCAACCGGTTGGTACTGCACCGTGAAAGCGATACCGACGCAGCGCGTGCCCGGTACTTGCGAAGCAATGCCCGGCAGCCCGCCGTCGATGCCAAGGCTGTCCAGTGCGTCAGACAACGATGCCGTGTCCAGATGCTCGCATTCATCGAGCACGCTCTGCGCGATAGGCGTGTAGTCAAAGGGCACTGACATGGCGTTCTCCTTGAGCAGAGCGGGAACGCTCACGGCCGTCGACCAACAGCCCCTGCAATTCCACACACTGTAGAACAATGGCCTCGCCCACCTGGCGAGTGGTGTGATAACCGCCCATGTCATAGGTGCGCACCGCAGAGCGAGATACCTGGCTTACTGCGCGGGTAATACAATCCGACTGGGCCGGAAACCCCAAGTGTTCCAGCATCATGGCAATGGCCAGAAACATCGCGCTCGGGTTGGCTTTATTCAGTCCCGCATGAGCGGGTGCGCTGCCATGTACCGGCTCGAAGTAGGCACCGGAGTTGCCAAAGTTGCCGCTGGGCGCAAACCCGAGCCCACCCATCACACCGGCCCCCAGATCCGAGAGGATGTCACCGAACATGTTCTCGGCAACGATTACCCCAAAGCGCTCGGGTCGTTGCACCATCCACAAAGCAACAGCATCGACATTCTCGATAGCGCCGGTTATATCCGGGTAGCGCTGCGCTATTTCTTCGAAAATCAGCCGGGCAAAAGCGCTGCTGTGGCGAAGCACCATCGGCTTGTCGACAAACGTTACGCGAGAGAAGTTGTTGTTTCGTGCATAGTCAAAGGCGTACTCGAAAATACGCGTCAAGCCGCTGCGCGTCTGCAAGCGCAGGGTAACGGTCGCATCCTCCTGCCCGGTTCTTTGCCAGGCAGCGCCCAGTGCTTCGCGTGCTTCAAGCAAAGGCACGAGCGCATCCGGAATACGCCCAAAGTCCAGCCCTGCATAAAGACCTTCGGTGTTTTCTCTGATCACTACAAAGCGAAATCTGTTGTCGCCGGTCATATCGGTTACCGGGCGAACATTGGCGTACAGGTCAAGATTCTGCCTGAGCTGAATGACCGGGCTGACGTACCGGCGACTGTGGCCCTGAAGTGGCAGCGGCAGTTCGGCCTCGGCTTCCGCCAGAGGCTTGCTGGTGATAGCGCCCAGTAGCGTCGCATCGCAACTGGCCATGACCTTCCAGGTGTCGTCAGGAACGGTTTCGCCCTCGCGCCTCCAGCATTCCCAGCCGATATCGGCGTGCAGCAGGTCAAAAGGCAGGCCCAGCGCGGCGATCACCGGCAAGGCAGCGTCCATGACTTCAACACCAATGCCATCACCGGGCAGCACGCAAATGCGTTTGCGAAGTACGTGAGCACTCATCTCGACACCTCCAGTACCGACCTGGACGGTTTGTTGAACGCATGGGGCAACGTCGCCCGGGGTGCCAGACGCGCAATCTGATCCTGTTGATGCATGACTTCAAGCGCACGGTACTCGGACGTCAACTGAAAGCGCTCGAGGGTTTCCTGTATCCGCTGCCGAACATCGAAAGGAAAGTTGTAAGTACCCAGGACGATATCCATGAACGGGCTGGGCATATTGCTCTGCGGTATCAAATTGGCGATGGTCTCGGACAACTCGATAACCTTCACAAGGTCATAACCATGGCTCACGCCCAACCGCTCCAGGTACGCAACGAGCATGCTCAAATGCAGATTGCCGGCACCTTTGCCCATCCCGCACACGGAGGTGTCGATGTATTCGGCACCCGCCTCGACCGCCGCTGCTGCATTGGCCAGTGCCAGAGACAGGTTGTTGTGCGCATGAAACCCCAGTGGCACAACAAGCCGACTTGAAAGGCGGCTGAACAGACGATGCACATCTGTGGGCAACATATGGCCGTTGGAATCGGCGCAACAGATGATATCCGCCCCCGCGCCTTCTGCGCGAACCGCCGTATCAATGACTGCGCCGGGGGTTTGCGATGTCACATGGGTCACATTGGCGCTGACACTGAACCCATGATCCCGAGCCAGCGACACAGTAGCGAGGCCGTCGTCCAGTTGCTCGCGGCGCAGACAGACCCGAATCATCGAAACGCCCTGCTCTCTGAGCATGGCAAAGTCGTCTGGCGACACATTTCTGGGGTGGACCATCACCGCCAGTTCTATTCGACCGCGGGCCGCCTCCCTGATCGTCTGGATGTAACGCGCGCCCACATCACTGGTAAGACCATGCCCCGCCTGAGGGGAAAACGAGCCCTTGCAGTAGCCTATTTCACACAGATCAACGCCTGCATCTGCAAGCCCCGTTGCAATAACCCGCGCCTGCTCGTCAGTGAAGTCAAAGTTATTTCGATATCCGCCATCACGCAAGGTGACGTCGAGAACTTTTACGTTCGCCATGAGAATCTCCAGCTGTCCTTGTGGAGTAACCAATGCGCTTGAACTGACCATTGCCACTGCATTTTTTATAGTTATTCAACAGCACCAATACCGATCAAACGTTCTCGAGCCGACTCCTGAACGCCTCGGAGTTGCGAACTGTGTTTTTCGCAACTCGGTATTGATACTCATCAAAAGGTTCCACTGTGTAAATTGGCGATAGTTGAAGGGTGGGTGTGAATTTTTTCACATCACGGGCACGGCGGCGCGCTCGCTCCAAAAATGAGTTCAATATTGGCAGTTATGTTTTCATCATGTATTCGGAATGCTTCCGAGACTCTGCCTCAAAGCCCTTTCGCTGATCTACTCATATAACCTCTCGATCTACTGCCTGGCTCACCACGCCACTCACGCTTGCCCCTTCTTCCAACGCCATATTCTCCCCCATCAAAACCCAACTCAGCCAAAAACACCAAAAAACCAGCGTCAAATAAACCCCGGACATTTTTGTCCTGAGACATCCAAGCGCATATCCTCAATCAATAAAACCCTCAACGCCTAAGCTAATAAATTGATCCATATCAACCCTCCCTAAAACCCCAAAAACATTATCAGCACTGAACAACAGAAAACCAAACATCACTCGGATTCACAACGGAAGTATCCAGCAACATCTATCACACAAGGACAATACTGAATGGCGTTGATTTCGTTAGGGAAGGTCTGAAGTAG
>NZ_ATDK01000391.1 GCF_000444135.1 Pseudomonas avellanae BPIC 631 | reverse complement strand
GCTCCGACTGCCTGTCCAAGTGGACGTGGGGCAGGTGTCCAAGTGAGCTTGGAATGAGTGTCCAAATGATCGTGGGCTGAGTGTCCAAGTGTCGTGGAATCCGCAGCCAGGTCTCGGTTGGTGGCGGCAATCAAGCGGATATCGACCACGTGGGGCTTGTCGGAGCCTACTCGCTGAAGCTGACCGCCCTGCAGTACACGAAGCAGGGTGGCTTGCACGGCCAACGGCAGTTCGCCGATCTCATCCAGAAACAGTGTGCCGGTGCTGGCCACTTCAAATTTACCCAGCCGATTTTCGATGGCTCCCGAAAAGGCGCCTCTGACGTGTCCGAAAAGCTCGCTTTCAACCAGGTGCTCAGGAAGCGCGGCGCAATTGACCGTGATGAAGGGTTTATCCGCTCGCGCCGAGAGATCGTGCAGCCGCTGGGCAACCAGTTCTTTACCTACTCCGGTTTCGCCGGTAATCAACACCGTGAGGTCGCTTGAAGCGACCAGATCGATTTCAGAGATGAGTTGCCTGAAACTTTCGCTGTTGCCGATCATTTCAGGCTTGGGCCTGCGTGCAGAGAGTCGGTAGGCTTCTGCCCGTTTCCGTTCTCCGGCAACGGTGCGCAACAGATCATCGAATCGGGAGGCTGCCACTACGGTCGCCGCCGCGAACATGGCAAAGGTCTCGACGGTTTGCAGATCCTGCTCAGTGAACTGCCCCACGGTCAGGGCGTCCAGGGTCAGAACCCCCCAGGTTTTGTCATTGATCCGCAACGAGCAGCCCATGCAGTCGTGCACGGGCAAGGCGCTTGAACCGATCAGTCCGTCATAGGGGTCCGGGAAATCACAGTTCGGGGGGAACAGCACGGCCCCCTTAGCTTCAATGATCGCGTTCAGTCGAGGATGGTGTGCGACACGGTACCGTCGGGCCATTGCGTCACTGGCCAAGCCGTGCGCTGCGACAGGAACAAGTTCGCCCTGCTCCAGGCGCAACAATGCCAGAGCATCCGAGGGGACCAGCTCTCGCAACGCATCCAGCACGCGGTAATAACGCTGTTCGGCAGGCAGCTCTACGGCTAAATCACCCAAGAGCGGAAGGAGGGCGTGCAACGCCTTCAACTGATGAGTCGAAATGACATCTTTTTTCACGGATCAGGTCTTAATAACACAGTCATAAAGACTCTATACGCCTTCGACTTGCTGGTTTACAAGGCTTTTATGCCTGGCCCGGCGGTTGCTCTACCCAAGGTATAGATTCTTATCCTGTGGAGCCCACCATGCTGACCTCAACCCAGCGCGACATCATCAAAGCAACCGTGCCTCTGCTAGAAACCGGAGGGGAAGCGCTGATCACTTATTTTTATCAACTCATGCTCGACACGCACCCTGAAGTGCGTCCGTTGTTTAATCAGGCGAATCAAGCTAACGGGTCGCAGCCCCGTGCGCTTGCCAATGGCGTGCTGATGTATGCGAGGAACATCGACAGGCTCGAAAACCTGGGCGGGCTGGCGAGCCAGATAATCAACAAGCATGTGGCACTACAGATCCTTCCCGAGCATTACCCAATTGTCGGCGCCTGCCTTTTGCAGGCTATCCGCGAGGTACTGGGCGCAGAAACCGCAACAGATGAAGTCATTGAAGCGTGGGCCGCAGCCTATCAACAGCTCGCAGACATCCTCATCGCCGGTGAGCAGAGTGCCTACGACGCCATCGCTGCTGCACCGGGCGGCTGGCGGGGTGCCCGTCTATTCACCGTCCAGCGAAAGGTGGCCGAAAGCGCTGAAATTACATCGTTTTATCTTGCGCCTACTGATCATCAGCCCGTTATCAGGCACAAGGCCGGGCAGTACATCGGCGTGCGGCTCATGATTGATGGCCAAGAGGTGCGACGTAACTATTCGTTGAGCGAGCAGGCTGACGGTGCTCTATACCGAATCAGCGTCAAGCGTGAGCAGGGCGGGCGCGCGTCTACTTATCTGCACGATCATGTAGAAGAGGGAAGCACACTCGATGTGTTTCCTCCTTCCGGAGATTTCACGCTTAACGAACATAGCAAACCACTGGTACTTATCAGCGGCGGCGTCGGAATCACGCCAACGCTGGCAATGGCCAAGCAAGCGCTGGAGTCTGGCGAACGATCAGTCACCTTCATTCACTATGCCCGTAATGGTCAGGCGCATGCGTTCTCAGGCCTCCTGCGAGACTGGCAACAACGCTATCCGCTGTTCAAGGCGCATGTCGTTTACGCGGAGCGGGTCGATCATGAGGTCTACACGCCGGACGCCATTGGCTTTCCCTCACTCATTCACCTTGAACAATGGCTGCCTGCCAACCGCGATATCGACGCTTATTTCCTGGGCCCCACACCCTTCATGGCATTCATGAAACAGGCCTTGAAGGAGGTGGGAGTACCAGAGAGCCAGGCCCGGTGTGAGTTTTTCGGCCCGGCGCAAGCCTTTGGCATGAAGTTGCAAGGCAAACGCCCAAGAGAGGCGCTGAAGAAGACCTGCAAATGGGTATCCTGCAAGGGCAAATGATAAAGCTCGCCACGACCCGCTCAAAATAATACTCCGGGGTTGCTTTGTCCGTATTTTGCAGGCAAAACGATAACATCCAGGCACACGCGAACTCGTAAAAACAGGCAAACCCCACTCCAGGGTTCTGGCGTACGGTTGCAGGCTCTCTCAACAGGGCAACCTGCTGAGCGTACTTCAGTAAAAGGCCTGCCGACACCGAGGCCGTTAACCTGATCCAAGTCCGGCGATCCGCGATCGCCGCGCGATGTGGGCCATGTACGTTTACGTGTGATACCTGCAAGGCTGCAATCCGTTAACTCTCAACTCCATCAAGGACGAGCAATGGCTTCCAACTATTCAACGCCAGGTGTGTATATCAATGAGGTTAACGGCTTTGCCAACTCGGACGTACCGATAGCCACTGCCGTGCCTGCCTTTATCGGTTACACACCGAAAGCGGATTACCAGGGCAAGTCGTACTATGACAAGCCGCAAAAGATCTCTTCGTTCGCAGAGTTTCAGGCATTCTTCATGCTGAGTGACCTGCCGCCGCCAGCTGATCCTGCCAGGCAGTACAGTCCGCACTATTACCTGGTTCAACAGAGCTGCCTCCCGACATCTGGCCAATACCTGGTGTTGAACAATCAGTATTATTCCGTCCTGCCAGACCCGAGTACGATCTACTATCTTTACAACAGCGTGCGCCTTTTCTATCTGAATGGCGGCGGTGATGCTTACATTGTGGCAGTCGGCCCCTATGGCCCTCCCGGCAAAAAACCTGCAACCGACCCCAGTGCGCCGGTGGTCAATCCCAACGTCCAGCTGGCTGATCTACAGCGCGGTCTGGCCCTGCTTCAGAATGAGCAGGAGCCGACAATGTACATCTGCCCTGAGGCAACGTTATTGTCCGTGGCCGACAATGGCGCCTTGATGCAGAGCATGTTGTTGCAGGCAGACGAAATGAGCACTGCACTGTGTATTTTCGACATTATCGACGGTGCCAATCCCGACCCTGTTTCTTATACTCGGGATATCCAGACATTCCGCGACAGCGTCGGCAACACCGGGCTTAAGTACGGCACCAGCTATTATCCGTTCGTTGGCACCACGGTCATGCAGCCGTCGGATATTGACTTCACCAATCTGTTTGGTGGTGACGCGACCCCGCTGGGCCCTTTGTTGAATCCGCCGTCGGCACCCAATCCTGCGGTCGCTACTCTGCTGGAAATGATCCAGAAGCCACCCGCCAACCCGATGACCAACAGTCAGCTGCAGGCCGCGCTGCTTGTTGCCAGCCCGCTCTACAGCCAGATTGTGAATCACGTGCTGTCGAGCGCCAACACGTTGCCTCCAAGCGGCGCCATCGCGGGAGTCTATACCGTCAACGACAATAACCAAGGGGTGTGGGGTGCGCCTGCAAACGTCGGCATCGTCGGCGCCGCCAGCCTGCCGATTTGCTTGTCGGAATCACAACAGGAGCCGCTCAACATTGATGCCGTTTCCGGCAAGTCAGTGAACGCAATCCGCTTTTTCAACGGCCTGGGCATTCTGATCTGGGGTGCTCGCACGCTGGACGGCAACAGTCAGGACTGGCGTTACCTGTCCGTGCGCAGGACCATGACCTACCTTGAGCAGTCGGTCAAACTGGCCACGCGCCAATACATCTTCAGCCCGAATAAGGCCGACACCTGGTTGGCGGTTAAAAGCATGATCACCAGTTTCCTGGTGGGTGTCTGGAGGTCAGGTGGCTTGCAGGGCTCGTCGCCTGCGGATGCCTTTCAGGTCAACGTCGGGCTGGGCAGTACCATGACGGCCGATGATGTGCTCAATGGCTACCTGCGCGTTTCCGTTCTTGTGGCGACCGTCAGACCTGCTGAATTTCTGGTCATTATGTTCCAGCAAGAGCAGGCGAAGTCTGTCTGACAGGAGCACTCAGCAACGCTCGGCTTTATTTACTGACGATTGAGTGCCTGGAGCAACAAGCACGGATGCCAATCATCCTTGCTTGAAGTTTCCGCAACTCATCGTGTTCTGCCCACTCACCCGAAACCGTGGCGACTCTATCTATGTTCAAACGCATTCTGTCCGCTCTCAGTGGCAAAAAGTCTCCAGCGCCTGCAGAGACTCCTGCTCGGCACTCTGATGCAGCAGCGCCGGAGTTAAATGAGGGCGAGTTGATCACCGTTTATGACAGCCACGGGCGTGAGATGAAGATCACGCGCAACGAGTGGCGCGACAAGGTGTTTCTGCCCAACCTGCAACAGCAGTGGGGCAATGCGGATGAGCTCTACAGCCTGATTGTCTCGGGTTTGAACGACGGGCTTGCGGCTGATCTGCTTCCTGCGGCCAAGCGCTTGGTTGAAATCGACGATAACTCTGAGCGCAGTTATGTTGTTCTCGCAATCGTGCTGATGCACAACGCTCAGCTTGATGCCGCTGAAGCCACCCTGCGTGCCGGGATGGCGAAAGTCGGTGTGTCCGGGATTTTGCTGACCAATCTGGCCAAGGTTTTCGCCGAGCGTGGTGATCAATCAGCAGCCGAGTCAACGCTCTGGCAGGCGGTCGAAGCCGATCCGAATCAGGAGAATGGCGTGCTGTGGTGGTTGTCCATTCAGCGGGAGCGCGGCGGCGAGGCGGCCTACGTCGCTGCACTTCGAACAGTGGCGGCGTTGCCTGGCAGTTGGCGTGCGCAGTTGTGGATGGCGCGCCATTATCTGCAACAGCAGAACGTCGAGCAGGCGCGCGTGCTGTATGACGAAGTGCTGGCGGGTGGTCAGTTTGACCGTAGCGCGTTGCAGATGATCTCGGGGGACCTGGGCAACAATGGCCACATCCCGCTGATGGTCGAACTTGTCGGGCCTGCTTATGATGAGCACAAACATGATGCGACGGCAGGCCTCAACTTGCTGCGTGCCTATCAGGAACTTGGCAGGGTAGACGAGGGCGAGGCGTTGCTGAGTCGCTTGTACGCACTCGGTTTTGCACCGATCAAAAGTCACCTCGACCAGTTTGCGCACGCTTTCGAGGACGTGCGCAGGCAGGAGGACAAAGGCATTCCGATTGATCCGGCCAACATGACGATCAATACCGTGGCGCTGACCAGGCCGGTCTGGCACTACGGTTTGCGCAATGCTGACTGGCTTTTCGCGCAGAAGCCGGAAGGTGCCCCGCAAGTGGGTTTCTTTGCCTTGTCCAAAATCATGGAGAAAGAAGAGCGTGCTGAATCGCAGCGCGAGGACGATGTCGGGCGCTACACGCGGGCTATTCCTTTGTATCTGGCTGAGTCGGCTCACTACTGGAGTGACTATGCAGCCAATTGCTATGTTCAGGTCGCGGAGGGCGCGGGGCCGGTCGTATCGGGTGTTGAAGCCGATGGCAATGACCTGTTCGATATCGTGCCGCCAACCACGAAGTATTTCGTAACGGGCGAAGTGGGGTGTTCGGGCGAGGGCGATCAGGCTCAGTGGCGGATTTCACTGAGCCTGTGGAATTGCACGACCCGTACCCGGCAAACCGTTGAAAGCGGCAGTGCAGGCAAGGCAGAACTGGGTGGGCTGATACTGGATCTTCAACAGCGCTTGCTGGCCGGTATCGGGCTCAAGCGTGAACAGCCAATGGATGTGTTTTATCAGCAGCCTGTCGCCGAGGTCTTGCCGGTGTACCTGACCCAGTTGGGCCAATCGTTCATGCTCACGTTACTGGCGAACGATCATCTGCCCAAGTCGTCGATGTGGGGTGAGCGGGCCATGCTCGAATGGCCGCTGAATATGGCGCTGCAGTGGCCTCAGATAGAAACGGCGAAGCTGATGTACATCTCCGGATTGGGGAAAGCGCTCGATTACAAGTCGGACATACTGGGTGAATACAAACGGCGCAGCCTGGAATTACTGAACGAACTGCAGCAGGCCAACAGTCCCGCATGGCGCCTGGCACCGCTGATATGGAAAGCGTTTGGCATGCAGGCAGAATTACAGGACTTCAGTGCGAAGTTGCCGCCTGACACGAGCCCTGCCTATATCGCCTGGCTTGAACGGGTCAATAAGTTATAACTGCCTTCACGACTGTAAAGGCCGGCACGGGCATTACGGTCTTGCCGGCTTTTTTACGACTCGACGTCAGTTCGCACCCTCCACCCTTATCTTTCCCCAAATGCAGGTGTATCGTATTCGCCCCTCGCGTCTGCCTGCAGATGCCTCCCGTTTTCGTTTCCTGAGGTTGCGCCGTTCATGTCCTTCACCCGTCGTCAGATCCTCACAGGCATCGCCGGTCTTGCTGTAGTCGGCCTTGGCGCAGGGGGGGCTTCGCGTTACTGGATGGGGCGCCGTGAGTCGCAAGCGGGTTCGGACTTCGTGCTGATAGCAGCGCCCCTGGACATAGAACTTGTGTCTGGCCACAAGACGCCTGCCTGGGCGTTTGGCGGTTCTGCGCCGGGCACTGAGTTGCGCGTGCGGCAGGGCGAGTGGTTGCGCTTGCGCTTCATCAATCAGTTGCCGGTCGAGACGACCATTCACTGGCATGGCATTCGGCTGCCGCTGGAGATGGACGGCGTGCCGTATGTGTCGCAGTTGCCGGTCAAACCGGGTGAATACTTCGATTACAAATTCCGTGTGCCGGATGCCGGCAGCTATTGGTATCACCCGCACGTCAGCAGCAGCGAAGAGCTGGGCCGTGGGCTGGTCGGGCCGCTGATCGTCGAAGAGCGTGAGCCGACCGGTTTTGCCCATGAGCGTACGGTCAGTCTGAAAAGCTGGCATGTGGATGAAGTGGGCGCGTTCACCGAGTTCAGCGTGCTGCGTGAAGCAGCGCGTGAAGGCACGGCAGGGCGGTTGTCTACCTTGAACGGCGTGCCTCAGGCCGTCATCGAACTGCCTGCCGGGCAGATCACTCGTGTGCGCCTACTCAACCTCGACAATACCGTGACCTATCGGCTCAACCTGCCGGACGCCGAGGCACAGATTTATGCGCTGGATGGCAACCCGGTCACGCCGCGCCCGTTTGGTGACGAGTACTGGCTGGGGCCGGGCATGCGCATCTGCCTGGCGATCAAGGCTCCGCCTGCGGGTGAGGAAATCTCGTTACGCAACGGCCCGGTGCGTCTGGGCACGTTTCGTTCGGTTGCCAACAGCGATGCGCCCGGCCAGTGGCCACCTGAGTTGCCGGCCAATCCGGTGGCCGAGCCCGATATGGATAACGCCGAGAAGATCAATTTCAACTTCGAGTGGGTCGGCTCCATGTCGGTCAACACCGACAACGGCAAGCCGCCGAGCCTGTGGCAGATCAACGGCGAAGCCTGGGACATCACCGACAAGACCTGCGCTGATCGTCCCATCGCCAAATTGAAGCTGGGCAAGAGTTACATCTTCGAATTGAAGAACATGACCCAGTATCAGCACCCGATTCACTTGCACGGCATGAGTTTCAAGGTGATCGCGTCCAATCGGCGCAAAATCATTCCGTACTTCACCGACACCTTCCTGCTGGGTCGTAATGAGCGGGCGCGGGTGGCGTTGGTGGCGGATAACCCCGGCGTGTGGATGTTTCACTGTCACGTGATCGATCACATGGAAACCGGCCTCATGGCCGCCATCGAGGTGTCGTGATGCGCCAGCCGCTAATCATTGACCGCAGCAACGATCAGCACTTCATGCGTGAAGCGCTGGCGCTTGCCGCGCAAGGCGCACTGCTGGGCGAAGTGCCGGTCGGCGCAATCGTGGTGCAGAACGGCGAGATCATCGGCCGTGGTTACAATTGCCCGATCAGCGGCAGCGACCCGAGTGCGCATGCCGAGATGGTCGCCATTCGTGACGCCGCCAGGGCGCTGGACAATTACCGGCTGCCGGGCAGCACGCTCTACGTGACGCTGGAACCGTGCAGCATGTGCGCCGGTTTGATCGTCCATTCGCGGGTGGCCCGTGTGGTTTACGGGGCGCTTGAACCCAAGGCGGGCATCGTCCAGAGCCAGGGGCAGTTTTTCAGCCAGGGCTTTCTCAATCACCGCGTACTGTTTGAAGGTGGTGTGCTGGGCGAGGAGTGCGGGGCAATGCTGAGCGAGTTTTTCAGGATGCGCCGGGCGGCAAAAGATGCAGGTAAAAGCCCCGGCAGCGTTTAGAGCGTCGGTTTGTCCGGGCTGTTGCTGGTCGGTTGCGCAGGAGGTGCTGGCGGCTGTGTTTTGTCGACGCCGGGAACGTGCAGGTTGCCATCGGCGACCTGGCTGCCCTCAAGTTGCGGCTGCGTGACCCAGGTCAGAATGTCGTAGTAGCGGCGAATGTTGGCGACAAAATGCACAGGCTCGCCGCCTCGGGCATAGCCGTAGCGCGTTTTGCTGTACCACTTTTTCTGTGCCAGACGCGGCAACATTTTTTTAACGTCCAGCCATTTATTAGGGTTTAGCCCCTCGTTTTCAGCCAGTTTGCGTGCATCTTCAAGATGACCGCCACCAATGTTGTAGGAAGCAAGAGCTAGCCACGTACGATCGGGCTCTTGAATCTTGTCGTCCAGCTGATCCTTTACGTAGGCAAAGTACTTGGCACCGCCCTGAATGCTTTGCCGTGCATCGAGCCTGTTGGTCACGCCCATCGCTTGGGCGGTGTTCTGGGTCAGCATCATCAGGCCGCGCACGCCGGTTTTCGACGTGACGGCCGGTTGCCACATCGATTCCTGATAGCCGATGGCGGCCAGCAATCTCCAGTCGACCTGTTCTTTCTTGGCCGATGTCTGGAAGTGTTTCTCGTATTTGGGCAGGCGCTCCTGCAGGTGCTGGGCAAAGGTGTAGGCGCCGACATAGCCGAGCACGTCAACGTGACCGTAGTAGCGGTCCTTGAGGCGCTGCAGCGTGCCGTTTTTCTCGACCTTGTCCAGGTAAGCATTTATTTCGTTGAGCAGGCTGTTGTCTTCACCCGGTGCCACCGCCCAGCGCTGCTCACGGGCTTCGCCCAGGTCAAACGCCACACGCACATTGGGGAAGTACACCTGGTTCATCGCCAGTTCATTGGAGTCGACCAGCGTCAGGTCAATCTGGCCTTCATCGACCATACGCAGGAGATCAACGACCTCTACCGCGTCTGATTCTTCATATTCGATAGCGGGGTTCTGCGCCTTGAGCGCTGCAAGCTGCTCGGCGTGCGCGCTGCCTTTGAGGACCACAATGCGTTTACCCACCAGATCGCCGGGGTCGGTAGGGCGCGACTGGCCGTTGCGGTAAACAACCTGAGGGGTGACTTTCAGGTAAGAGTGCGAGAAACGCGCCTGTTGCTTGCGCTTTGACGTCTCGATCAGGCCCGCTGCGCCGAGCACCGGGCCGCCCGGTTTGTTCATCTGATCGAACAGATCGTCCAGATTGTCGGCTGTTTCGATCTTCAGTTCGACGCCCAGATCGTCGGCGAAACGCTTGACCAGCTCGTATTCGAAGCCGGTTTCACCGTTGCGATCCTGAAAATAAGTCGCCGGGCTGTTACGGGTGATCACGCGCAGCACACCGTCCTCCTTGACTCGCTCCAGTGTGGTGGGTTTCTCCACACAGGCGCCGAGCATCAGGAAGAGTCCGGTTGCGATGAGCCACTTGGCGCAACGTGGGCGGAAATCTGGTCTGAAGAACATCGGTGCAGTATACGCAAAGCGCACCGGGTGCCATATCTCGACAGTGAGGCTTGCGTCTGATAGGCGAGGGCGCTTTAGCGGCTTTTTCGGCTTTTTTTGAGCGGGGCGACATTTGGGCGCACGGGATGCCGCCGTTTTGGGTGATCAACGTCCCGGTTTAGGCTAGAATATTTGGCCTCAAAGCACACCCCCCTCTCGAGGCTGTCCCGAAGATGTTGATCCTGCGCGGTGCTCCTGCCCTTTCTGCCTTTCGCCACAGCAAATTGCTGGAACAACTGAAACAAAAAGTTTCAGCTGTCAGTGGTCTGTACGCCGAATTCGCCCACTTCGCTGACGTCAATGACGTGTTGACCGGCGAAGAACAGCAGGTTCTCGACCGCCTCCTGAAATACGGCCCGAGTGTGCCGGTTCAAGAGCCTGCCGGCCGTCTGTTTCTGGTGTTGCCGCGTTTTGGCACTATTTCACCCTGGTCGAGCAAGGCCAGCGACATCGCCCGCAATTGCGGCCTGACGAAAATCCAGCGTATCGAGCGCGGGATTGCCTTCTATGTAGAAGGCCAGTTCAGCGATGCAGACGCTCAGGCCATTGCTGACAGCCTGCACGACCGCATGACGCAGCTGGTATTGGGCGACCACGCGCAGGCCGCCGGCCTGTTCAGCCACGCCGAGCCCAAACCGCTGACCGCTGTGGATATTCTCGGTGGTGGCCGCGCGGCGCTCGAAAAAGCCAACGTCGAGCTGGGCCTGGCCCTGGCTGAAGATGAAATCGATTACCTGATCACCAGCTTCAACGGTCTGGGGCGCAACCCGCACGACATCGAACTGATGATGTTTGCCCAGGCCAACTCCGAGCACTGCCGCCACAAGATTTTCAACGCCAGTTGGGATATCGACGGCCAGAGCCAGGAAAAAAGCCTGTTCGGCATGATCAAGAACACCTATGAAATGCACAGCGAAGGCGTTCTGTCCGCTTACAAGGACAACGCCTCGGTGATCGTCGGCAGCGTTGCCGGCCGTTTCTTCCCGGACCCTGACACCCGCCAGTACGGCGCGGTGCAGGAGCCGGTGCATATTCTGATGAAAGTCGAGACCCACAATCACCCGACCGCCATTGCGCCGTTTCCGGGCGCAGCGACCGGCTCCGGTGGCGAGATTCGCGACGAAGGTGCAACCGGTCGCGGTGCCAAACCGAAAGCGGGCCTGACCGGTTTCACCGTGTCCAACCTGCAGATCCCAGGTTTTGTGCAGCCTTGGGAAGTGCCTTACGGCAAGCCCGAGCGCATCGTCACCGCGCTGGACATCATGATTGAAGGCCCGCTGGGTGGCGCGGCGTTCAACAACGAGTTCGGTCGCCCGGCGTTGACTGGCTACTTCCGTACCTTCGAGCAGTCCATTACCACACCGCATGGCGATGAGGTGCGTGGTTACCACAAGCCGATCATGCTGGCAGGCGGTATGGGCAATATCCGCGAAGATCACGTCCAGAAGGCCGAAATCACTGTCGGCTCCAAGCTGATCGTGCTCGGTGGCCCGGCCATGCTGATCGGTCTGGGCGGCGGTGCAGCCTCTTCGATGGCAACCGGTACCAGTTCTGCAGACCTGGATTTTGCTTCGGTTCAGCGTGAAAACCCTGAAATGGAGCGTCGTTGTCAGGAAGTGATCGACCGTTGCTGGCAGTTGGGCGACCGTAACCCGATCAGCTTCATTCATGACGTCGGCGCTGGCGGCCTGTCCAACGCCTTCCCCGAGCTGGTCAACGATGGCGATCGCGGGGGCCGTTTCGAGCTGCGCAACGTGCCCAATGACGAGCCGGGCATGGCCCCGCTGGAAATCTGGAGCAACGAATCCCAGGAACGTTACGTTCTGGCCGTCGGCGTCGAGGACTACGAACGCTTCAAGGCCATCTGCGAGCGCGAGCGTTGCCCGTTTGCGGTGGTCGGCGAAGCCACTGCCGAGCCGCAACTGACCGTGACCGACAGCCACTTCGGCAACAGCCCGGTTGACATGCCGCTGGAAGTCTTGCTCGGCAAGGCGCCGCGCATGCACCGTTCGGTTGCGCGTGAAGCCGAGATCGGCGACGACTTCGACCCGAGCACGCTGGATATCGAAGAAAGCGTACAGCGCGTCTTGCGTCACCCGGCCGTTGCCAGCAAAAGTTTTTTGATCACCATCGGCGACCGCAGCATCACGGGCCTGGTAGCCCGCGATCAGATGGTCGGTCCTTGGCAGGTGCCGGTTGCCGACTGCGCCGTGACCGCGACCAGCTTCGACGCCAACACCGGTGAAGCCATGGCGATGGGCGAGCGTACCCCGCTGGCCCTGCTGGATGCTCCGGCGTCCGGGCGCATGGCGATCGGCGAGACGCTGACCAACATCGCGGCTTCGCGCATTGAAAAGCTGTCTGATATCAAACTGTCGGCCAACTGGATGTCGGCGGCAGGCCATCCTGGCGAAGACGCACGCCTTTATGACACCGTGAAAGCGGTCGGCATGGAGCTGTGTCCGGAACTGGGCATCACTATTCCGGTGGGCAAGGACTCGATGTCCATGAAAACCCGCTGGAGCGACAAAGGCACCGAGAAGAGCGTGACCTCGCCGCTGTCGCTGATCGTGACCGGCTTTGCGCCAGTGGTCGATATCCGCAAGACCCTGACCCCCGAGCTGCGCATGGACAAGGGCATCACTGACCTGATCCTGATCGACCTGGGTCGTGGCCAGAACCGCATGGGCGCGTCGATTCTCGCCCAGACCCACGGCAAACTGGGGCTTGTGGCACCGGATGTCGATGACGCTGAAGACCTGAAGGCCTTCTTCGCCGTGATTCAGGGCCTCAATTCAGATGGCCATATCCTCTCCTATCACGACCGTTCCGACGGTGGCCTGCTGGTCAGCACGCTGGAAATGGCCTTTGCCGGTCATTGCGGCCTGAACCTGCACCTCGACGGCCTGGCCGACAATGTTTCCGAGCTGAGCGCCATCCTGTTCAACGAAGAGCTGGGTGCGGTCATTCAGGTGCGTCAGGACGCTACGCCGCTGGTATTGGCGCAGTTCAGTGCTGCCGGGCTGGAAGATTGCGTCGCTGTTATCGGTCAGCCGATCAACAATGACGAAGTGTCGATCAGCTTCCATGGCGAGCCGGTATTCAGTGGCCAGCGCCGTCTGCTGCAACGCCAGTGGGCCGAGACCAGCTACCAGATCCAGCGTCTGCGTGACAACGCCGAGTGCGCTGATCAGGAATTTGACGCACTGCTGGAAGAAGACAATCCAGGCCTGACCGTCAAGCTGGGCTTCGACGTCAACGAAGACATCGCCGCACCGTACATCAAGACCGGCGTGCGTCCTCAGGTCGCCGTTCTGCGTGAGCAGGGTGTCAATGGTCAGGTCGAAATGGCCGCAGCCTTTGATCGTGCCGGTTTCAATGCGATTGACGTGCATATGAGTGACATTCTGGCCGGTCGTGTCGATCTGAACGACTTCAAGGGCATGGTTGCCTGTGGCGGTTTCTCCTATGGCGACGTGCTGGGTGCCGGTGAGGGCTGGGCCAAGTCGGCACTGTTCAACAGCCGCGCCCGCGATGCGTTCCAGGGCTTCTTCGAGCGCTCCGATAGCTTCACGCTGGGTGTGTGCAACGGTTGCCAGATGCTTTCCAACCTGCACGAACTGATTCCGGGCAGCGAGTTCTGGCCGCACTTTGTGCGTAACCGCTCCGAGCAGTTCGAAGCGCGCGTGGCAATGGTTCAGGTTCAGGAGTCGGCGTCGATCTTCCTGCAGGGCATGGCCGGCTCGCGCATGCCGATCGCCATCGCTCACGGCGAAGGGCACGCGGAATTCCGCAACGACGATGCACTGCTTGAAGCGGACGTGTCCGGTACTGTGGCGCTGCGTTTCGTGGACAACCACGGCAAGGTCACCGAAAGCTACCCGGCCAACCCGAACGGCTCGCCGCGCGGTATCGGCGGCATGACCACCCTCGACGGTCGCGTGACCATAATGATGCCGCACCCGGAGCGCGTCTTCCGCGCGGTGCAGAACTCATGGCGTCCTGAGGACTGGAACGAAGACGCCGCCTGGATGCGTATGTTCCGCAATGCGCGGGCGTGGGTTAACTAAGGCGCATGTACAAACTTGCCTTCTTTGTTCCACCAAGCCATGTGGACAAGGTCAAGAACGCCGTATTCGCTGCTGGGGCAGGGCGAATCGGCGCTTACGATCAATGCTCGTGGCAAGTGCTCGGCCAAGGCCAGTTCCGCCCGCTGGATGGCAGCCAGCCATTTATCGGGCAGGGTGGAGTGGTCGAGTTGGTGGAAGAATGGAAGGTCGAGTTGGTCGTGGCGGATGATCTGATTCAGCAAGCGGTGCTGGCGCTCAAGCAGAGCCATCCCTACGAAACGCCTGCTTACGAAGTATGGCGGCTGGAAGATTTCTGAAGCTGGACGCAGAGCGTCGGAAATGCGTCACCACGCTGGAGCGTGGGGACGATAGTCATCCTGTGACTACCGTTCAGAGTTATATATAAGTCTCGTGGAAGCGAGCTTGCTCGCGAATGCGCAACGCCGCACATTCAAGGCCGAATCTCGATCATCGTCCCGTCTTTCACCAGATCCCAGATTTCCCGCATGTCGTTGTTCTTCAGCGCGATGCAGCCGTTGGTCCAGTCCAGCGTATGGAAATACCATTCCGGGTACTCCTCATCCACCGGCGTGCCATGGATCATGATCATGCTGCCCGGTTTCACACCTTCACGACGAGCACGTGCCGAGTCCGAGATGTTCGGGTAGGAAATGTGCATCGACAAGTTGTAGTTATTGCTGGGCTTGCGCCAGTCGAGCCAGTAAAAGCCTTCCGGCGTGCGCTGGTCGCCTTCCTGCAACTTGGTGCCTGTAGGGTTTTTACCCAGCGAGACGCGATACGTCTTCAGGGCTTCGCCGCCGCTGATCAATTGCAACTGACGTGCAGACTTGAGCACCAGCACCTTGTCTATCTTCTTGCTGGCAATACTTTCGGTGTTGATGACTTTGTTATTGATGATCTTTTGTTCGCTGCCCTTGGGCACGATGGTCTGAGTAAACGCAGCCTGCGAAAGTGGAATGAACGACATACAGAAGAGGGCGAGCAGCCAGCGCATTACGATATCCCTGAAAGCGCTTTTCGATAAAAAGCGCCGATGGTGTTTGCGAACCCGTTTCAAGTGTCCAGCAGTGGACGTGACGGAGGAAGGGCGCTGGTATGAACCGGGTAGACCTGCTGACGCCGATCCGCGAAGAAGTATTCTAGGGTACGCCCGACCGTCATGAAAGCCAGGTCTGCCCACGGAATGTCGGCTTCGTCGAATAACTGCACTTCAAGGCTCTCGATACCTGCAGCAAACGCTTCGGTGGCCATTTCTGCCCGATAAAATACGTGCACCTGATTGATGTGCGGCACGTCAATCAACGTATACAGGTGCAGTTCAGTCAGTGTGGCGCAGGCTTCTTCCAGCGTTTCGCGCCGCGCAGCCTGTTCGATGGTTTCGCCGTTTTCCATGAAACCGGCCGGCAGCGTCCAGAAACCCAGGCGTGGTTCGATGGCCCGGCGGCACAGCAGAACCTTGTCGCCCAGCGTCACCAGGCAGCCCGCGACAATATTGGGGTTCTGATAATGAATGGTCTGGCAATGCTCGCAGACGTACCGCAGACGGCTGTCGCCTTCGGGGATACGCTGGATAACGGTGTTGCCACACTGGCTGCAAAGTTTCATGGGGTCAGTCGGTAGTGAACGCAGTCGCTATCTTGGCCTGTCGTGCAGCAGATCGGCAACCTTTCGTATCTGATGAGTTGTCCAGCGAGGGGTTGGGCGCGCCGCCGCTTTGGTGCATGATGCCAGGCAGGCAACAGATCGAGATTTCCCATGCTGGATGAGCTACTTCGCCGTGTAGTCAGTCATACGCCAGAAACCTTCGACTCGGATCGACAATTCCCCGAGGCGGCTGTTCTGGTGCCTGTCACCCGCAGTGAACAGCCCGAACTGATCCTGACCTTGCGTGCCAGTGGTTTGTCGACTCACGGTGGCGAAGTTGCTTTTCCGGGCGGTCGTCGCGATCCGGGTGATCCCGATCTGATCTTCACGGCCCTGCGCGAAGCCGAGGAAGAGATAGGTCTGCCTCCGGGGCTGGTCGAAATCATCGGACCGCTTAGCCCGCTGATCTCCAAACATGGCATCAAGGTCACGCCTTATGTGGGGGTTATCCCTGACTTTGTCGAATACCGCCCCAACGACGGCGAGATCGCGGCGGTGTTCAGTGTGCCGCTGGAGTTCTTTCGTCAGGACACCCGCGAGCACACTCACCGTATCGATTACGAAGGTCGCAGTTGGTACGTACCCAGTTATCGATACGGCGAATACAAGATCTGGGGGCTGACCGCGATCATGATTGTCGAGCTGGTCAATGTACTGTACGACACCAGGATCAGCCTGCACCATCCGCCCGAGCGCTCGACCAACTGATTCAAGTCTCGTCCATAACAATTCGTACCTACGAGTACGCTCGGCCCGAGGAGGCTGCATGAAATTTCGCCTGGGAGATTCCAGTGTCCAGACCGATCCGCAGAGCTGGGTTGCGCCCAGCGCGGTGCTCATCGGCAATGTGAAGCTTGAGGCTGGCGCCAGTGTCTGGTTCAACGCGGTGCTGCGCGGCGATAACGAACTGATTCACATCGGTGAAAACAGCAACGTGCAGGATGGCACGGTGATGCACACCGACATGGGCTCGCCGCTTGCGATCGGCAAGGGCGTGACCATTGGCCATAACGCCATGCTGCATGGGTGCAGCGTTGATGACTACAGCCTGATCGGCATCAATGCGGTGATTCTCAACGGGGCAAGGATCGGAAAATACTGCATCATCGGCGCGAATTCGCTGATCGGTGAAGGCAAAGTCATCCCCGATGGCTCGTTGGTCATGGGTTCGCCGGGTAAAGTGGTGCGCGAACTCACCGACGTGCAGAAGAAAATGCTGGAAGCCAGCGCCGCCCATTACGTACACAACGCCCGGCGTTACGCCCGTGACCTGGCCGTGCAGGAAGATTGATGAGTACTGATTCCGTAGTTGAAAAACCAGTCCGTTCTCCCTGCGTCAGCATCTGCGCGCTGGATGAACAGGATATCTGCACCGGGTGCCAACGCACCGTTAGCGAGATCACCCAGTGGAGCCGGATGAGCAACGACGAGCGCCGAGTGGTGCTGGGCCTGTGCGACGAGCGTGCGAGGGCCAGCGGAATGATGTGGACGGTGGGCGGGTCACGCCGATAGTTGAGATTTGAGTTATCGTTCCCTACGCTCCAGCGTGGGAATGCAGTTCGCGACGCTCTGCGTCGCCAAGAGGACGCGGAGCGTCCTGAACGGGATGTCGACGCGGAGCG
>NZ_ATDK01000390.1 GCF_000444135.1 Pseudomonas avellanae BPIC 631 | reverse complement strand
TCCTCTTGACGACGCAGAGCTCCTACGCTGGAGCGTGCGGAACGATGATCTCAATATCGTGCGGCGCTCTGCGTCGCATGCCTTTCTGGACGCTCCGCGTCTTCTTGACGACGCAGAGCGTCGAGCAATGCATCCTCACTGGGGCGTGGGGACGATAGTCGTGGATATTTCAGTTCCGGTTACTGGGCATTTCCGGCTTCATGCACAAAAAACGCTATTTCAGATTACCACTCAAAAACTGCTGCAGACGCTCGCTTTTCGGGTTGTTGAGCACCTCGTCCGGGTGGTCGGATTCTTCGATCTGGCCCTGGTGCAAAAACACCACCTGGCTGGCAACCTTGCGCGCAAAGCCCATTTCGTGAGTTACCAGGATCATGGTCCGGCCTTCTTCGGTCAGGCCCTGAATGACTTTCAGCACCTCGCCGACCAACTCCGGGTCAAGTGCTGAGGTGGGTTCGTCGAACAGCATGATTTCCGGTTCCATCGCCAGCGCACGGGCAATCGCCACGCGCTGTTGCTGGCCGCCGGACAGGAACGCCGGGTACTGGTCGGCAACGCGCTCCGGCAGGCCGACCTTTTCCAGGTATTTACGTGCACGGGCCTCGGCTTCGGCCTTTGGCACGCCCAGCACCCGACGCGGCGCCATGGTGATGTTTTCCAGCACGGTCATGTGCGCCCACAGGTTGAAGTGCTGAAACACCATCGCCAGCCGGGTGCGGATGCGTTGCAGCTCATCCGGGTCGGCCACGCGCATGCCGTCCTTGTCGCTGACCATGCGCACTTGCTTGCCGTCCAGGCTCATTGCGCCATCGTTGGGCTGTTCGAGAAAGTTGATGCAGCGCAAAAACGTGCTCTTGCCCGAGCCGCTGGCGCCGATCAGGCAGATCACATCACCGCTGCTGGCCTTGAGCGATACGCCTTTGAGCACTTTGTTGTCGCCGTAGCTCTTGTGCAGGCCATCGATGGTCAGTTTGTACATGACAGGTCCTCAAGGAGAAAGTAGATAGCCGCTGCGATAGGCCTGGGTGCCGGCGATGTGCGCAATGACCATGCCCGCCGTTGCCATGCGGCGCAGCGAACGGGCGTACAGCAGGCCTGCGTTCAGGGCATGGATGCAGGTCACGGCGTCGCTGATCGGGTCGATGACCTCGGCAATCAGCTGGCCGGCCTCGACGTATTCGCCAGGCATCGCGCAGAACACCAGCAGCCCGCCGACCGGCGTAGCAACCGGTTCGACCGCCGCCAGTGGCGTCGCGGGGTAAAGCAATTCGGGGGGTGGCGGTAACTCACCGTCGATGACGCCGGCGTCGATCAGGTAATGAATGATCGCCTGACAGTCGCGGCTGGCCAGGGCGTGATTCACATCGCCTTGGCCGCGCAGCTCCAGGGTCACCGAGAAGCTGCCCATCGGGATCGGAAAGCGCTCGCCGAAGCGTTGCTGCAATTGCCACCAGACCAGCGTAAAGCACTCGTCAAACGACTGGCCGCCCGAGTCGGTGGCCAGCAGGCTGGCTTGCGCACCCAGATAACGCGACAGCGGCTCGACTTTCGGCCAGGCCTCTGGCGTGGTGTACAGGTGCTCGACCGATTCAAAATCACAGTGCAGGTCCAGCACCATGTCGGCGTCGCAGGCCAGACGTTGCAGGGTCAGGCGCAGCGAGTGCAATTGCGTCGTGGCGGGCTCGGCATTCAGCGCGGCCAGCAGGCTGGCGCGCACCAAGGCACGGTTTTGCTGCGGGTCGTCAGTCAGGCGGGCTTCGACATCATCGCCGACGTGCGCGCTGAGGTCGCTGAACCAGCGATTGAAGTTCTGCCCGCTCTCCAGCTCGTAACGGCCCAGCGGCGTGTCCATAAGCACTTGTTCCAGGCCAATCGGGTTGGCGACCGGCACCACGACGATTTCACCCCGCAGGCGACCGGCGTTTTCCAGCTCGGCCAGGCGCTGTTTCAAGTACCAGGCGACCAGCATGCCCGGCAATTCGTCAGCGTGCAGCGAGGCCTGGATGTAGACCTTGCTGGCGCCTTGCTGCGGGCCGTAATGAAAGCTGTGGATGTGTCGACCAGTGCCTGGCACCGGCGACAGCAGGTCATGTGTGTGATGGCGCATGTTCAGTCCTGATTAATGAGCCGGGCCGAGAAAGGCCAGCCAGCGGCGTTCGGCAAGACGGAACAGCCCGACCAGGATGAACGTAACGGTCAGGTACATGGCTGCGGCGATGCCAAACGACTGGAAGGTCATGAAGGTCGCGGAATTGGCGTCGCGCGCGACTTTCAGAATATCCGGCACCGTGGCGGTAAAGGCCACGGTGGTCGAGTGCAGCATCAGGATCACTTCGTTGCTGTAGTACGGCAGCGAACGGCGTAGCACCGACGGCATGATCACGTAGGCGTAAAGCTTCCAGCCAGTCAGACCATAAGCTTTGGCTGCTTCGACTTCGCCGTGGGCCATGCTGCGGATGGCGCCGGCAAAAATCTCCGTGGTGTACGCGCAGGTGTTCAGGGTGAAGGCCAGGATCGTGCAGTTCATCGCGTCGCGAAAGAACGCATCCAGCATCGGTTGTTCACGCACGGCGGCAATGCTGTAAATGCCGGTGTAGCAAATCAGCAGCTGTATATAAAGCGGTGTGCCGCGAAACAGGTAGGTGTAGAACTGCACGGGCCAGCGCACCCAGCGATTTCTCGACACCCGCGCAATCGACAGCGGAATCGACACGCAGAAGCCGATGGCAATCGAGGCGCTGAGCAGCCACATCGTCATGGCCAGACCGGTGATATTCACGCCGTCTGTATAAAGGAAGGGTTTCCAGTATTCCTGCAACAACTCGATCATCGCTGCGCCTCCCGACTGCCTGCGGCGTAATGCCGTTCAGCCCAGCGCAGGGCGAAGTTCGAGGCGCTGGTAATCATCAGGTAGATCAAGGCTGCCAGCACCAGAAAGTAGAACAATTGGTAGGTGCTTTTACCGGCGTCCTGCGAGGCTTTGACCAGATCAGCCAAGCCGATGATCGACACCAGCGCGGTGGCCTTGAGCATCACTTGCCAGTTATTGCCGATGCCCGGCAGCGCGTGACGCATCATTTGCGGGAACACGACGTAGCGGAATCGTTGGCCGCGCTTCAAGCCGTAAGCCGTTGCCGCTTCAACCTGACCGCGCGGCACGGACAGAATCGCGCCGCGAAATGTCTCGGTGAAGTACGCACCATAAATAAAGCCCAGGGTGATGACGCCCGCGCCGAAAGGGTTGATCTCGATGTATTCCCATTCCATTGCGTCGGTGAGCATGGTCAGCCAGGTTTGCAGGCTGTAGAAAATCAACAGCATCAACACCAGATCCGGAATACCACGGATCAGCGTTGTATAAATTTGCGCCGGCACGCGCAGCAGCGCCGAGCTCGACAGTTTGGCACTGGCGCCGACCAGCCCGAGCAGAATGCTCAGCGCGAGGGACAGCACAGCCAGTTTGATGGTCATCCAGGTGCCTTCCAGCAACAGCGGGCCAAAGCCCTTCAGGCTGAATGCCGAGAGTCCCAGGGTTTGCATGAGTGCATCGAGCATGGATAAGGCCTTGCGTTTAGCAACAAAAACGCCCATCGATCGGGCGGCGAATCATCGCCGAAATCGATGGGCGTTGGGGTGTTATTTGCCGTCGTACAGGTTCAGGTCGCCAAAGTGTTTTTTCTGGATTTCGGCGTAGGTGCCGTCATCGTGCATGGCCTTGATGCCTTTATCCAGCAGCGCTTTGAGCTCTTTGTTGCCCTGCGCGATACCGATGGCGGTTTTCGCTGGCAGCAGTTCGCTGTCGATAGGCTTGCTGACTTCGTAGTCGGCACCGGCGGGCGATTTCAGGAAACCCAGTTCGGCTTGCAGCATGTCCTGGATCGAGGCGTCCAGACGACCGGAGGTCAGGTCGGCGTAAACCTGATCCTGGTTGGCGTAGGCCTTGGTGGTCACGCCGGACTTGTCCAGCACGGCCTTGGCGTAGGCTTCCTGGATGGTGCCTTGCTCGTAGCCCACGGTCTTGCCTTTCAGGCTGGCCGGGTCAGCGGTGAAGCCTGCGCCTTTCTTGAACACCAGCGACGTCGGGCCGGAGAACAGTTCGTTGGAGAAATCGATGACTTTTTCGCGAGCCGGGGTCACGGTCATCGAGGAGATCACACCGTCGAATTTGCGCGCTTTGAGGCCGGGGATCATGCCGTCGAAATCGCTTTCAACCCATTTGCAGGTGACTTTCAGCTCTTTGCAGATCGCGTTGCCCAGGTCGATATCGAAACCCACCAGGCTGCCGTCGGCGGCTTTGGATTCAAACGGTGCATAGGATGGATCGACGCCGAAGCGCAGTTCCTTGTATTCCTTGGCCATCGCGTTACCGGCGGCTATGCACAGAGCCAGTGCAGAAAGAGTCAGCCATGCTTTTTTCATCATTCAGTCCTTCAAACCTTAAATGGGGCGTTGGGAACACGCGAAGCTTGCTACCGGCAAGTGCCAGATAGGCAATGGTTAGCAATTTCCGAACCAGAGGAACGAACGTGCGTTTGAAATGTAAGGGGTTGTCGCTATTTCGTATTAACGGATGGCAATCTGCCGCGCTGGCGCGCTTGTCCTTCGAAGGCCAGCCATTGAGGCGAATTTCCCTGTGCACCCCGGTCAGGACAAGGGGCAGATTGGTAACGCGAGGGTGATGGTTTTAGCGGGCGAATGCACTTTTGCTTTACGTGATGTTTCAAAAAGGTGCACGCCTATTATTGCGCCCTTTTGTGGTGCATCAGTTCAGCAGGTCCTGCAGCGTCGTCAGGCTATCGGCCTCGGCGACCGGTTTGTCCTGTCGCCAGCGCAGCATGCGCGGGAAGCGTACGGCGATGCCGCTCTTGTGACGCTTGGACAAGGCGATGCCCTCGAAACCCAGCTCGAACACCAAGGTGGGCGTCACACTGCTCACCGGGCCAAACTTCTCGACGGTGGTCTTGCGCACAATGGCGTCCACCTTGCGCATTTCTTCGTCGGTCAGCCCTGAGTAGGCTTTGGCGAACGGCACCAATGTGCGTTCGCTTGACTGGGGCGGGCCGTCCCACACCGCAAAAGTGTAATCGCTGTACAGACTGGCACGCCGACCATGACCGCGTTGCGCGTAGATCAGCACGGCATCGACGCTGAACGGGTCGATTTTCCACTTCCACCAGACGCCCATGTCCTTGGTGCGACCGACCCCGTACAGCGAGTCGCGAGCCTTGAGCATCATGCCCTCGACCCCCAGGCTGCGGGATGCCTCGCGCTGGGTGGCGAGGTCGAGCCAGTCTTTGCCGGTGAGCACCGGGGAGGGCATCAGCACCTCGCTCTGACAGCCATCGATCAAGGTTTCCAGTTGCGTGCGGCGTTCGTGTTGCGGCCGGTTGCGCCAGTCAGCGCCTTGCCATTCCAGCAGGTCATAGGCCAGCACCACGACCGGAATGTCAGTGAGGATCTTCTTGCCCAATGTCTTGCGGCCGATGCGTTGTTGCAGCAGGGCGAAGGGCTGGACTGAGGGCGCAGCGTGCGGGGCTTCGTTATCCAGCGCGAACTCTGCGGTGCTGTCGGGGCTGATGTCCGGGTTAATGTCAGGCGCTTTCCAGACCACGATTTCGCCGTCGATCACTGTGCCGTCGGGCAGGCATTGCGCCAGGCTGTGCAGTTCCGGGAAGCGGTCGGTGACCAGCTCTTCGCCCCGTGACCAGATCCACAGCCTGCCGTCACGTTTGACCAGTTGTGCGCGGATGCCGTCCCATTTCCACTCCACCTGCCATTTCTCGGCCGGCCCCAGCAACGCCTCGAACTGGTCGGCAGGCTGCTGCAATGAGTGCGCAAGAAAGAACGGATAGGGCTGACCGCCACGTTGCGCGTGCTCATCTTCCGATTCAGGCGCGATCAGCTTGAGGTAGCGCTCGGCGCTGGGCCGATGCGACAGGTCGGTATAGCCGACCAGCCGTTGTGCAACGCGCTTGCTGTCGATGTCAGCCAGCGCGGCCAGTGCGCGGGTGACCAGCAATTTCGATACACCGACGCGAAAGCTGCCGGTGATCAGCTTGATGCAAACCATCAAGCTGCTGCGGTCCAGTTGCGACCAGAACATGGGCAAGCGCGCGGCCAGCTCTTCGGGCGGCAGGCCGCGCAACGGCAACAGCTTGTCTTCCATCCACGTAGCCAGACCTTCGTCGTTGCTGTGGTCGGCCTGCGGCAGCAGCAATGACAGGGTTTCCGCCAGGTCGCCAACGGCCTGATAGCTTTCTTCGAACAGCCATTCCGGCAGGTTCGCCAGTGTCATGGCTTGCTCGCGCAGCACGCGGGTGGGCACCAGTTGCCTGGGGCGTCCACCGGACAGGAAGTACACCGCCCAAGCGGCGTCCTGCGGATCGGCGTGTTTGAAATAGTCACGCATCGCGGCCAGTTTGGCATTGCTTGAGGTGGTGGCGTCCAGCTGTGCGTAGAGTTCGGCGAAGGCCTTCATGACTGAGCCTCCCCCGCAGTTGCCGCCTCAGGCTCGGCAGCCGCCGGGTTGCTGTCTTCTTCATCGCCGTATTCAGTGCTGAAGCCCTGGGCGTCCAGCCCCAGTTCGCGCAGATAGCGCACCAGTATGCCGACCGAACCGTGGGTGACCATGACCCGCTCGGCACCGGTCTGCTCGATGGCCCATAGCAAGCCCGGCCAGTCGGCGTGATCGGACAGCACAAAGCCGCGATCCACGCCGCGCCGACGCCTCGTGCCACGCAGCATCATCCAGCCGCTGGCAAAGGCATCGCTGTATTCGCCGAAGCGCTTCATCCAGCTACTGCCCCCGGCCGAGGGCGGGGCGAGGATCAGCGCCTGACGCAGGGCTGGATCGGTCTTTTTGAAGTCGCCTGCGTAGTGGGTTTCCGGAATACGGATGCCGCCTTCGCGGTAGACCCGGTTCAACGGCTCGACGGCACCGTGCACCAGAATCGGCCCGATCTGCGAGTCGATGCCGTGCAAAATGCGCTGTGCCTTGCCGAAGGAATACGCGAACAACACGCTGGCCTTGCCCTGAGCCGCATTGCCGCGCCACCACTCGTTGATGCCTTCGAAAATCTGCGACTGCGGTGCCCAGCGATAGATCGGCAGGCCGAAGGTCGATTCGGTAATAAACGTGTGGCAGCGCACTGGCTCGAATGCCGCGCAGGTGCCATCCGGTTCGACTTTGTAATCCCCGGAAGCGACCCAGACCTCGCCTTCATATTCCAGCCGCACTTGTGCGGAGCCCAACACATGCCCGGCCGGATGCAGGCTGAGTTTTACCCCGTGGTGGGTAATGGTTTCGCCGTATTCGAGGGTTTGCAGATTGATGTCCTGCCCGAGGCGCGACCGCAAAATACCCTCTCCACTGGCCGCCGACAGGTAATGCTGATTGCCAGTACGGGCATGATCGCCGTGCGCATGAGTAATCACCGCACGCTCGACCGGACGCCACGGGTCGATATAAAAATCACCGGGTGGGCAGTACAAACCTTCGGGGCGAGCAACGACAAGATCCATGGGGCAACCGTATGGATGGGCTTGTTAGCTATGAGCGGGGGCAGGGCGGGAAAGTTCGTGGTGTTTGCGGAGTTGATCCTGAGTTCGAGGCGCGGCGCAGATTGTGATGCAGCGCAACGTCATGCTTTGTCCGTATAAAAGCGCTTTTTTATCGCGATGGCACTGACGACGCAGAGTGCGACGTAAGTGACAGGGCGAAGGAACCCGACGAAGTCGGGCCGGAAACGGAGC
>NZ_ATDK01000389.1 GCF_000444135.1 Pseudomonas avellanae BPIC 631 | reverse complement strand
CGTTGGCAGAGGAGCCTGGGTCGGCCTCTCCCGGTGCCTGTTGTTGAGCAGAGCGCGCATCTGGTTGAGCGGTTTCGTTAGACTGCTCTGGCACGACCTCCGCCGAGGTCGGCTGGATGAGTTCAGGCGCGTCAGAGGGCGTGTTGCGGTCTGTCGCCACAGACATTGTCGCTTTGGGCTGTTCGTCAACGATCGCGGAAGCGTCAGGATCGGCCTCTACCGACGCCAGTTGCTCAGCAGGTGACAACGCCAAAGGTGGCTGGGTGGATACCTGCGCATCATCAATGCCAACAGGTGCTTCAGTGACCTGGGCAGTTTCGGGCGACTGGCTTTCAACAGATGACGCTTCAGATGCAACCGGTTGAGCACTACGGATCTGCGGCGGTGCGGATTGATCCGGGACCTGTATTGAAGCTGCAGGCGCTGCATCCAGTCCCAGCGTTTCTTGCGTGGGAGTGGCTGCCTTTTGCGCAGTATTGTCCGGGGGCTGAGTGTTCGAATCTGTCGGCATGGTAGTTACCTCTTCATACGGTCGAATCAGGGGAGCGGTCTGTTCGCGCACCGCGTCCAGTCCTCGTGATTGGTGAAGGTCGTTGAAGTCCGTGAACCCACGGGCAATTTCGGCGTCGTTGAACGTTGGATACAGAACCTGGCCCCCCACCGCTATGGCCGCCTCATTGGCCATGATCAACCCCTTGTTCACGTCCTTGGCATGATCGAAATCCGCCATGAACAGGTGCCGACTGTCGGGATACTGCTGATGCAGCACCTTGGCCACCGCCACCATGTTGCCTGCGTCAATGGTCATCACCACCGGCAGACCGGTGGCCAGGTTCAGGCTGCGCGCAGTGGCATAGCCCTCGGCATACAGAATGGGGTTGACCGGATCGAGCGGGCCGCCCACCACCAGGAAATGCTCTTGTTTGGGAGCATCCTTGAAGAGGAACTTCTCACCCTCGGGTGGGATGTACTGCAGCGTCTTGAACGTTCCCGAGGCATTAAAAAACGGCACCACCAGGGCACCGTTTCGTGTTTGACGAATGTCGGGCGTCGGGGGTATTCCCTTCCGCACCAGGTAGGGGTGCGCAGGGTCTGCGGCGGGCAGCCGGTCGTAAAGTCTCTTGGCAGCCAACGTCTGCTTGGCGTAGGTAACAGCGCGATCACGAGCGGCGTCTTCCTGGGCTTGCTTGGCCCCGGCCCGAATGTGCAGGCGGGTGATCGGATCAGATTCACCGCCAGTCGCCGCCCAGTTGGTCACATCCTTGGGCGAATCGGCACGGTGGTAGTTGATGAACCAGCCAGCAGGGCGACGATCCAGAAAACCGCAATAGACACCGCTTTTCTTGCCGTGCTTGTCATCGACCGTCGCTACACGCTGCCGACTACCGTTCATCACCGGCATGCCTTTGACGACCAGGCCGGCTTGAGTCAGTACATCCAGAAACTCTGATTCGGCGTCCCCACCACCGGCGCGGCGGCTTGGATCAGGCAACCAGCCGGTGATGCGATCAAGGTCACATCCAGGTCTCGCAAACCACAGCTTTTCCTCTTTGTTCCAGGCAATGGCCGCACGACCGTCACTGAGTCGTCCGGCAGACAGACGAGCCTTATCACGATCATCAGGCGGCACGGCCAGCCAGACCGGGTATTCGGATGTGCGAGGGGCTGTTTCAATCTTGAACTGGGCATTGTCCGACGCCGGGAAGTTCTGTTGCGACCGGCTACGATCATGCAGCCCTTCAGCAACCATGCTCGTCAGATTGATAAGGTCACTGATCTGCATGGGGCGAGAGCGATCTATGCAGGTTTCACGAAAAGATCGAGCACCTTCAAGAGTGTTGGCATGGGCATCCGGATCAATCTCTTCGCAGGCGAAGGCAAACACTTCCTCAGCTTTACGTAAATCGCTGATCCCCGGATAAAGCTGATCAACCTTGGTCCAGAGGGCTGCCGTGCTGGGCTCGGTACGCGCATCAATCAGCGCGTTTAGGACTGCTCTTTTTTCGGCGGGGTTGAAGGTGTTGATCCCAAAGTGTCCAAGGATTTCGTGCCTAAGAGATCTTGTAAACTCTTCGTCCTTACTAAAGTTGGCAGTGGCAAAAACGGCTCGTCGTCCTCTAGGGTCTGTTCCCGTTTCACATTGGTAGCCACAGAAAAGCGCAGGCCATTGCTATGACGCTTTCATAGTTTCTCTTGAG
>NZ_ATDK01000388.1 GCF_000444135.1 Pseudomonas avellanae BPIC 631 | reverse complement strand
CATCGGTAGAGGATTACGAAACATTGTTGCCGTGGAACTGCTCGCCAGAGATGCCTCGGTAAACCAGACCCTCATTTTTTGCTAGGTGGGGTTTGTGGCGCGGATACGTTCAAAACGCCGGACATGCCCCACTGCTGTCTGACGTCACCCACATTGCAGGGCTCCTGAGTCAAGCCGGTCGCTGCACGGGACAGGCACTGCTCGGTAAGCCTGGAGCGCAGATACTGAGGTGTAATAACGGGATAGCCTGCCTCAGCGCCGACGACGATGGCAGCCGGTAGCTCGGGCTGATCGTCGAGCATTCTCTTGTCGACATTTACGTTGTTGCTCAGCAGTTCGGCAAAAACAGGTTTGCGCGCGGAAGACACGTTGACGGCCACCGAAACAACATCTCCACTGTCCACGGTTCCTGAGTAAAGAGACCAGCTGTCGATGGAACCGTTGGCATACTGAACACGCAAGACATAATTACCCGGCGCGGCGGCGCCTGGAACGGCGTAGAACTCCTGTTCTTTACCGCCTATGCCCTCCATAGATGCGGTGCTTCCATCACGCGCAGTTATAAACTTTCCGTTGTAGGAGTTCTGCAGTCTGAGTACCGTCTTGCTGCCGGTGATATCTTCACGATAGCTCCATAGATGAAGGGGGGTTTGCGTGCAATTTACCATCGCCAAATTGCCGTCGATGCACTTGCCGGTCACACTATTTACAAGGTTGAATCGCTCTCCCTCACCGGCAGTCCAGCGCTGCTGAAGGGACGTTGTCGAACACCTTTCAAAGCCAGGCGTGTTGTTAGTCAGCAATGAAAGACACAGACCCGTTGGCGCAGACTGAATTCTTGCGCTCGTAAAGGCATTTGTATGAGGTGCGTCAGGAACAGGTGAAGGCTGGACAGGAGTAGCCGACAGCTCTCCATCAGTTGCAGGGATGACGTCATCTGGCAGGGGGACGTCGCGAGAGGATGAATACTGGGCGGTGGGTGCGAACACATTGCCATAGTTGGAAATGATCGGTGGATAGATCTGGCTCAGCTTCTGACTGTTATAGTCCGCGCTGGCCAGCGTAATCACCAAAGTCTGTACAGGAACGCCTTTGAGCAGAGGGACCTGCCCCGGTTGCGTCAGTTTCAGCTGCGTTCCAATGTCATGAGCCGCCTCATCAATGCCTGGATCGATCAGTTGCTCTGGAACCGCTTGCGCTTCCAAGCCTTGCGCCTGCGCAACTTTAGGAGGCGACCGATGATCATCCCACAAGTCGGCATACTGCAGGCCCGCCGGAAAGCTGCCAAAGCGCTGCTGCACTCGCAACATCTGTTGATGAGTATAGGGCGCGATGTAGTGAATCCAGTCAGCCGTGGCCGGAGGATTATCAAGGCGCAACGCTTCAAACTCATCTATTTGGGGAGCCGATGCTGTAGCGGCTGTAGATGTCGGATCAATAGGCCAGTCAGGCCGTCCCAGCGCACCCACGACATGACCGAAATAGTGATAACCAAGGTGATCGACTTCAAGCTGGTATTTCTTCGGATCGGCATGATAGTTAGGTAAGAACTTCAGATCGTATGAGCGATATGCCCAGTTTTCATAACGTGGAGGCGTGCTATGAGGCAGCCCAAGACCATGGCCAGTTTCATGCCAGAAGCCCATGGGTCTCCAAGGATAGTTGCAACTGTTTCCGCCACAACTTGCCCCTACGCCAGGCGGAAGAACAGGAATGTCATCTGGCACATCCAACAGTTGTCCGGAAATCGCCACAAACTTTCCAGGCTGCTTGTATCCAAGGTCGGAAGCTGCTCTCCAGAAAATACCCATACCGGCTTTCGCAGGTAATGTCTTGTCGCCAAACGCAGCCCACTCTCGGTAATCGCTGTCTGATGTGGAGTAACGATGAGGCTTGCCATCAGGACCACGGGCAATGATGTACGGCCAATAGCTCTGGCCCATACCAAAAACCAACTGCCTGATCGGCAACTCGGAGAATATTTCCCGGGCCGCAATTTTCGCCAGTAGCGGATTTTTTTCGATATCGTATTGATCGAGTGTGGTCTTGCAGGTGCTCTCACTCTTGAAAATACAGCCTTTGATGTTCATCAGCACCAAGCCGTCGCTTTCACTGTTCAGAAATATCATTTTAATCTTGGCCAGCGTCCCCACGTCATTCGGCCTGTCGCTTTCATAAAAGCTCAGGCTGGCGTCAGGAGAAAACTGGTTATACGGGATTGTCGCGGTGAACGCCCCTGCTCTGAATTTCGGATAAGTCCCTACAATGGGCTTTCCCGAAAACGTGTTGCTTTGGTCGTATACAGCGCTCTCGGGTGTCCAATGCGGCGGTGTCATGGGAATTACGGTGGTCACGCCCCGATAGCGCACGACCATGTTCACCGCCCTGTACTCCGTCAGCGGGGGCGGTGTATATACTACCAGCGCCTCGCGATCAGGGACCAGCAACGGATCAACTACTTTGCGCTGAGCGCTGATAGCGTGTGTTTGTGCGAAATCCACCTGCCCCAAAAAAGGTCCATCGAGATCGTTGCGCCATGCTTCGGAGGCATTGGCAGTTTGTGCTAGAGGTCCGGCGACCTCATTCGCCTGCAACATCGAGCAGACCAAAGCGCAGTTGATTGACAGTGCCAGCGAACTGAAACGCAAGAAAATCCTGTCCATGAATGAGTCCTTTCAGGAATGAGCGAACGTTGAAAAGCTGCCCTCAGCCCAGGCCAATCCATGGCTACTAACAGGTTACGACGGCAGATATCGGCTCATAGTCAACCGAGTATTTTCCTTGCTCAACTAGTGTACTGTTTTCGAAAAAATCAGCCACCAACTAACGGAAAATTCAAATCTTATCAATAGCTTAGCTTGC
>NZ_ATDK01000387.1 GCF_000444135.1 Pseudomonas avellanae BPIC 631 | reverse complement strand
TGTACTGTTTGCGAAATAATTTACCCGTGTCCCGCAACCTAAGTTATTGATAAAATTTGAATTTTACGTTAGTTAGTAGCTGGTTTTTTCGAAAACAGTACACTAGTAATCGAGTCGCCGCTATGCGCTTTGCGAAATTCTCGGCGATAATATTCAAACTCCTCATCCATAAGGTGTTTGATTCACCACGAGTCAAACCATCGAGTTTATAAAGAAGTGATTGCGCTATTTGTGCGTGACTGACAAGTGAATCTACGGGGTTCATAATGTTAGGGTAACCAGCCTCGATTCCGCCAGGTGAAAAATGGGGCTCTTTATCATAAGCGACAAAAAGTGTTGATATGGCGTTGAGTGGCGAGTAAAAAATAATATCGTCGATGAATTGAGTGCGATTTTTAAAATGTAGAGAGTAACAACTTTTCTCGACACTATCCTTAACGGTTTCGATTTCGTGAGCGGCTGGCATGATGAACTCCAACTGAACTTTCATCGTGTCAACGTTACCACCGAAAATTAAATACGCATCGCCTTGAGAGTCCAATCCTTGGATTTCTTTAGTTATTTTCGCATTGATATTACGTAGATCTTCTTCAGGTTTATTTCCGGCCTTGATAGATATTCTTTTCATCCAACAGTGATCAATGCTTTTGAAGCTATTCAGTAGAATATCCTGGCTTAAATTAGTTGAAATTGTCAATGCGTCAATGGTGCTTAAGTGCGGTACTAGTTCACTACTACCGTTCTTTTTTGACCAATTGGCTGGGTAGCTAAGAGTTATATTTTCGTCCACTGTACTTTCAGTGAGGTTAACATGTCTAGCACTATACTCCACATGTTTGAAACCATCGCCAAAGAAACGATCTTTAGCGGATCCCAAATGATTTTCTATATTGCTAAAACTAAGGTCTTGCATGGATACATTCCTTATAAACCATTCTTTGCTGCTTTTGAAGTTTTTCGACTGCGGAAGCTATACAGCTACCAATTTTTATAAATCTGGTGGCTCTGTGTGGCCTTTGGGACGGATTTGGTTCCATGCAAACGTAGGTCAACGCCAAAGCTTTATTTGGCGCAGTTGGCCAAAGCGTTCTTAAACGGCGATCGGTTGGGGCACGTCAGGGAGCAACGAAACATCAAATGCGCGCCGCCCGGGAGACCGTGCGTGAAAACGAGGTTTCTTGCTACATTCAGACCTTATCTTTAGTCTGGTTCTGTGCCCAGACACGCTTTACCTGGCTGACACTGACACCGGCCAGCCGCGCAGTCTCCGCAATGCTACACCCACCGCTTTTGAGGGCGATGACCCGTTCATGCATTTTGGTATCCGGTTTACGCCCAGCGTATCGATCGGCGCCCTTGGCCAAGTCGATGCCTTGCCGCTGTCGCTCTCGCCGGTCCTCGAAGTCGTCACGCGCTATTTGCAAGGCCACACGCAACAGCATGTCTTGTACGCCTTGCAACGCCACCTTGGCGACACCACGGGACGCCTCGGTCAATTGCGATAGATCGACGATTCCAGGCACTGCCAGTGCGTGCGCCCTTAGCCCTGATCGCGTCCACAAGTTTTTCTGCTTCGACCAGAGGAAGACGGCTGATTCGGTCGATCTTTTCCGCAATGACGACTTCACCCGGTTGCAGGTCCTCAATCATGCGCAACAGCTCGGGACGGTCGGATCGAGCGCCCGAGGCCTTCTCGCGATAGACCGCAGCTACGTAGTAGCCTGACTCTCGAGCATTGCCAATAATCGCTTCTTGGCGCTGCAAGTCCTGGTCTTCGGAACTGACACGCAGGTACACCCGCGCAACGTTGAGAGTCGTCATACTGTAATCCTTTAAATACGTTCCTGATTCAACACTACGTTTACGCTTCCCAGGGGTTAATGACGTTCAACCCGGCAGCCTCAAAAGGGCCAGTGTCACGGGTGGCGACGGTGAAGCCGTTGGCGAGGGCGATGGCGATGGCTGCAATGAAGGCATCTGCCGTTTCGACCGCCAACCCGGCTGCGCGGGACTTGGCCAGCAGCTCGGCATAAGCCTTCGTACAAGTCATATCGAACGACAGCACCCTATTGGCGAACATCGGCAGCAGGTGCTTTTCCAGGTTTTCACGCAAGCTATCCTGGCGTTTTCCGACAGGCATCAGCGCAATACCAGCACGCAACTCGGCTACCGTGATGGTGGACAGATAAAGCGTTTCCAGCGCTTGTGCGTCGATCCAGTCAAGGACGTGGGCATTGGGCTCTCGGCGCTGCGGTTCTGAAATTACGTTCGTATCGAGCAGGATCATTCAAAGCTCACCGCACGGGCCGGAGACGTGATGCGCGTGTTCTCAAACAAGGTGTGTTCTTTATCGGTCAGACCACCAACCTCACGGGCAATAGAAGCCAGGAACGAGCCAAGTTTCACACGTCCCTCGGGTCTCGCCGCCCGCTCCAAGATGTCGCGTATTTCGGCCTCGGTGCTGCGCCCGTGCAGGGCAGCTTGGATGCGGATTGCCCGATGCACTTCATCGGGTAGATTTCTTACGTTCACGTTTGCCACTTGGTAGTTACCAGTTTTGCCATCAGTGGTATCACTATATACTTTTGATACCATAAATCAAGAATGCCAGGCTGGTCTATTTAGGTATACCCAACGAAGCTCAGCTCATGAGCTATGGCTCAATCGGCCTAAACGCGACCCTTTAGAGCTAGGTAAGAATGAGCCTACCTTTTACGCCATGATGATTGGTTTTCAACCATATTGCTCTCTAAGCTATCGTCTGTTGCCGCTGATGCAGAATTGACCCAGCTGCCGAAATTTCGCTGACCCAAGCTTATACCTCGTAAAGCGTTAGCAGGTCTGACTTTGGGCTGAATACTTATGGGGCAACGCCAAGTCGGCAGATGGGGCAATTCTGCATCAGCGATAACAGGTCAAGATGAACGATGCGACAGCCACCTCTGCA
>NZ_ATDK01000386.1 GCF_000444135.1 Pseudomonas avellanae BPIC 631 | reverse complement strand
TTTTCGAAATAAGTTACCCATAACCTGCAAGCTAAGCTATTGATAAGATTTGAATTTTCCGTTAGTTGGTGGCTGATTTTTTCGAAAACAGTACACTAGCCGTCGCCTCCGCCACCAACGGGTCATCCGGCCAGTAATGCTTCGGATACCGCCCCTTCAAATCCTTCTTCACCTCACTGTAAGTCGACCGCCAGAAGTTAGCCAGATCCTGCGTCACCTGCACCGGACGACGCGCCGGGGACAGCAAGTGCAGCTTCAACACCTGCCGCCCATTGGCAATGCGCGGGGTATCGGACAAGCCAAACAGCTCTTGCAGCCGCACCGACAGAATCGGCGGCTGTTCGCTGTAGTCGATACGGATGTTTGAGCCGGAGGGTACCTGAATGGTCTGCGGGGCCTGTGCTTCGAGTTGTTGCGGCAGGGGCCACGGCAGGAGGTTGCGCAGGATGGATGACAGGTCGAGTTGGCTGAAATGGCTGAGCCGGGTGACTTTGCCCAGGTAGGGCATCAGCCAGTGTTCAAGTGTTGCCAGCAGTTGCGCGTCGCTCAGGTCGGGCCATTCGCTGGTTGCGCTTTTGTCGATATCGAGGCTGCGCAACAGTGCGACACGCGCTTGCCACTGGCGCAGTTCCGGCGTCCACGGCAGCAGTTCCAGGCCTTTACGACGCACCAGTGCGAGCAGCGCCTGGCTGCGGGCTGCGTCGTCGAGGCCGGTGAGTGGTTCGCGGCTGATAATCAGCTCGCCCGCTTTGCGCTGTCGCTCGGCGCGGAACACGCCTTCGCGTTCGTCCCAGTCGATCTGGTCCACGGTGATGACCTGCTCGGCCAGCACGGCGTCGAACAGCGCCGGATCGAACTCGGCGGCAAGGTAGATGCGTTCTTCGCGTTGGCCCTGACGACTGCCTAAATCCGCGATGACCAGCCACGGCTGTTTCATCAGTGCGTCGGCCTCGGCAAACAGTGCCGCACGACCGTTGGCCAAGCGATATTCAGCGCCGCCGGGGCGACGCTGTTGTGCCACGCGATCCGGGTAGGCCAGTGCCAGCAGAGCGCCCAGCCAGCGTGAATGATCGGGATCGCTGACCGGGCTTTTCGCAGTGCCGCGCAGGTATCCGCGATATTGCCGTGCCAGCTGTTTAGCTCGTTGCACGCCGCCCTGTGCACTACGCGCAGCACGCTCGGTGCCCGCCAGCAAGGTCAGGCGGCTGTGCAGGTCCGCGCCGCCACCGCGCAGGATGTCGCGCTCACCCAACAGTGCGGCCACGTCACAGGCCAGCTCGCCCAGGCCCAAGGCATGGCCGCGCAACAGCAAGTGAGCGATACGTGGATGGGCAGGCAACTCGGCCATCGCCTGACCGTGGGGCGTCAGGGCTGGCGGCTGACCTGGCTGATTACTCAGCGCCTCAAGCCGCACCAGCAGGTCCTGCGCCTGTGCATAAGCTGCTGCGGGCGGCACGTCGAGCCAGACCAGTTGCGCAGGCGTAACCCCCCAGCGCACCAGTTGCAGCGCGAGCCCGGCGAGGTCCGCCTGAAGAATTTCTGCCACGCCGTAAGCGGCGAGTTGGTCGTGTTGCGCCTCGGACCACAGCCGGTAACACACGCCTGGCTCCAGCCGCCCTGCCCGTCCGGCGCGCTGAGTGGCGCTGGCCCGGGAGATGCGCTGGGTCTCAAGGCGCGTCATGCCGCTGCCCGGATCGAAGCGCGGTACTCGCGCCAACCCGGCATCAATCACTACGCGCACGCCGTCGATGGTCAGGCTGGTTTCTGCGATGTTGGTCGCCAGCACCACCTTGCGCTTGCCCTTGGGCGCCGGTTCGATGGCCGCACGCTGCGCAGTCAGATCCAGTTCGCCATGCAACGGGCAAAGCAGAATGTCGGCGCGCTCGCCCAAAGCTTCCGCCAGTTGCTGGTTGACCCGACGAATCTCGGCCTGCCCCGGCAGAAAGACCAGCAGGCTGCCGGACTCGCTGCCCAGCGCATCCAGCACCGTCTGCACGACTCGCGGTTCGACAAACTCACCGGGCTGAAAAGGACGCCCCCACTGCATCGTCACCGGAAACATCCGCCCATTGCTGCGTACCACCGGCGCATCGTCCAGTAACGCCGCCAGCCGCTCGCCCTCCAGCGTTGCCGACATCAGCAGAATCTTCAGCGGCTGGTCGTCACGAAACAACTCGCGACCATTGAGGCTCAGTGCCAGCGCCAGATCAGCGTCCAGACTACGCTCAACAATTTACCACTTGCACGATCTTGTCAAACGTCAGAAAATACATACATAACAGTATCTTATAGAGATCTAACAGATGGAAAATGGTTTGACAATCATCAAAAGCACCAACAGCTTGGCCCACCACTCCATCGACAGAATCCCGTCCGACGTCTTGGATCTCTTTGAGCGCTGCTGCGACGCAATAAAACTAGAAACCTCCGCAAAGACCGGTCACCTCTTGAAGCTCTTGGCGGCTTTTTTCCACGTCACGGGCTTCCAGGTCACGTACTTGGGGCTGTCCAACCACAGCTGCGGATTCCACGACACTTGGACACTCAGCCCACGATCATTTGGACACTCATTCCAAGCTCACTTGGACACCTGCCCCACGTCCACTTGGACAGGCAGTCGGAGCGCA
>NZ_ATDK01000385.1 GCF_000444135.1 Pseudomonas avellanae BPIC 631 | reverse complement strand
TGGCCAAACTGGATCGTGATGCGTTCTTCAATGCTGAGTTCATGATATGACATAGGTTCACCGTACCGGATTGGTCAGGTGTTGCGCTCAGTTTTTGCCGCCGCCCTTTCATAAGTTGGGGCTCGCGAAACTCAAGCAAGGTTATGAAGATTGGGATGACAAGGCGTTCACAGGCTTGAAGTCAGGGGATACAACTTGGCAGGTTTTCGACGACGGACTAGTCCTGATAGAAGCTGATGCAAGTGTGCCTGTGGAGGATCGCTCAGTTGGCCTCTACTTCGTGTCTCCAAGCCATCTTTCTAAACTACTTTTGTCCTGCTTTGAGGTGGCCGCATTCGGCAGCGGCTGGTATCGCATCACGCTTAAAAACCTTGGTATGGCGAAGGTGGAAGAACCACCTGTAACTGCACCCACCAGCTACTCAATGCCAATGCAGCGCGAAAAAACGGTTAGTGAATCACACCTTTTTATTCCTGCGACGCGCGCCATGTCAGAGCAGTGGGTACAGAAGGCCATCGCAAGAATGGCGAGGAGTTTGACCTACTGATTCCCTACGACCTGCGTTGGTGCGGATGAAGGGCTTTCTTGTTTTGCTGGTAGCCAGAATCGCAAGCTCTCCCCTGCCGAGGTGCCGACATCGAATCTCGTCGCCCGCCTGCATACCCCTTCGAGAGCTCTGCTGTCAGGTCATCACGAGAGGTGTGACTCATACACCGCAGTCGGTGCTTTTACCGCCCCGTCGTCTGGACGGCCACGCTGCTTGGGCAATGGACAGGATAGGACGCACATGGGGCGGATGCATTTATCTCGTGGCTTTGGCGCTCCGCGTGGAAGAGATTTTTTGTCACTTAGATGACTTAGGGCGAAGAGGCAAGGGGATGCTCGGAGGAGTTCGATGGGGCCAGGAGAATGCGCTAGGGTTTGACAAGATTCAGGGTTATTTCGGTGTAAATGGTAAAACGTGAAACTCATCGAAAATCAACAGCCCTACGCCTTCCAGTGCAGGGTCGTCCTGCAAGCGCCGCGTAAGAATCCCCTCGGTAACCACTTCAATACGCGTCTTCGGGCCGACTCGGCTTTCCAGACGAATGCGATACCCCACGGTTTCGCCCACCTTCTCGCCCAGCTCACTGGCTAACCGTTCCGCCGCCGCACGCGCAGCAAGGCGGCGCGGCTCCAGCATCAGAATGGTCTGCCCGGCCAGCCAGTTTTCCTCAAGCAGCGCGAGCGGCACACGCGTGGTCTTGCCCGCGCCGGGAGGGGCTTCGAGCACGGCTTCATGGCGTGTGGTCAGGGCCTGACGCAGGGCTGGCAGGACGGCATCGATGGGTAACGAAATCATGGGGGCTCCCGGAGAGATGCGGGAGAGTATACCGGCGCGGGAGTGCGGAATCAGGCAGTGTGTTTTAGCTTGAGGGCGGTTGCCACTAACAACACGCTGCACAGCGCCATACAAATTGCGTTGGTGCCGCCCCAACCTACTGTGCTGAGCAATAGTGCGGATTCCACGACACTTGGACACTCAGCCCACGATCATTTGGACACTCATTCCAAGCTCACTTGGACACCTGCCCCACGTCCACTTGGACAGGCAGTCGGAGCGCA
>NZ_ATDK01000384.1 GCF_000444135.1 Pseudomonas avellanae BPIC 631 | reverse complement strand
CATCGGTAGAGGATTACGAAACATTGTTGCCGTGGAACTGCTCGCCAGAGATGCCTCGGTAAACCAGACCCTCATTTTTTGCTAGGTGGGGTTTGTGGCGCGGATACCGATCACCGGCCCGGAAGCGTTTGTTGAAACCAACGTGATGGGTACGTTCCGGTTGCTGGAGGCTGCTCGCGCCTACTGGAATGGCCTGGAAGCAACCGACAAGGCTGCGTTTCGCTTCCTGCATGTGTCCACCGATGAGGTGTATGGCACGCTTGGCGCGAATGACCCGGCGTTCACCGAAACCACGCCGTATATGCCAAACAGCCCCTACTCCGCCAGCAAGGCTGCCAGCGATCACCTGGTGCGTTCTTATCACCATACCTACGGTATGCCGGTACTGACGACCAATTGCTCGAACAATTACGGGCCGTTTCACTTTCCGGAAAAGTTGATCCCGTTGATGATTGTCAATGCGCTGGCGGGCAAGGCGCTGCCGGTTTATGGCGATGGCCAGCAGATTCGTGACTGGTTGTATGTCGAAGATCACTGCTCCGGCATACGCCGCGTTCTGGAAGCGGGTGCGCTGGGTGAAACGTACAATATCGGCGGCTGGAACGAGAAGGCCAATATCGATATCGTGCATACCCTCTGTGCGCTGCTTGATGAACTGGCCCCCGCGGCTGCGCGTCAGGTCATCAATCAGAAAACAGGCGAGCCGGTCAGCAACTATGCTGAGCTGATTACCTACGTGACTGATCGCCCGGGGCATGACCGCCGCTATGCGATTGATGCACGCAAGATCGAGCGTGAGCTGGGCTGGAAACCTGCGGAGACATTTGATACCGGTATTCGCAAGACCGTAGAGTGGTACCTGACCAATCAAAAATGGGTGAGCGGTGTGATGGATGGCAGTTATCGTGACTGGATCGTGCAACAGTATGAGGCTTCCAACGCATGAAGATTTTGCTGCTGGGCAAGAACGGACAGGTTGGTTGGGAGTTGCAGCGTTCTCTGGCAGCGCTGGGTGAGGTGATTGCGCTGGATCGTCAGGGCGCTGATGGCCTGTGTGGGGACCTTGCCGACCTTGAGGGCCTGACCGCCACGATTCGTACGCTGGCCCCCGACGTTATCGTCAACGCAGCGGCTTATACCGCTGTGGACAAAGCTGAAAGCGAGCCGGATGTGGCCGTGCTGATCAACGGCGAGGCACCTGGCGTGCTGGCTCGGGAAGCCGCAGCGCTTGGCGCCTGGCTGGTTCATTATTCTACTGATTACGTGTTCGATGGCAGCGGCGATAGCCAATGGCAGGAAGACGCACCGACCGGCCCACTGTCGGTCTACGGCCGCAGCAAGCTGATGGGCGAGCAGGCGATTCAGGCCAGCGGTGCCAAGGCGCTGGTTCTGCGCACCAGTTGGGTGTATGCGGCGAAGGGCAATAACTTTGCCAAGACCATGCTGCGCCTGGCGGCCGAGCGCGATTCGCTTAATGTAGTGTCTGATCAATACGGCGCGCCGACCGGTGCCGAGCTCATAGCCGATGTGACAGCACACATTCTACGCCGGGTGCTGGGTGATCAGGACTCGGCGGCGTTGGCTGGCATTTATCACCTGGCCGCTGCTGGCGAGACGTCGTGGCACGGTTTTGCCCGGTTTGTTCTGGAGCATGCCGAGCGCAATGGTGTTGCGCTGAAGGTATCGGCTGACAAGGTCGGGGCAATTGCCACCGAAGCGTATCCATTGCCAGCACCGCGTCCGCACAATTCGCGGCTGGCTTTGGGTAAACTTGAAACCACTTTTCAACTGAAGATGCCGCCTTGGCAACAGGGCGCACAACGCATGCTGGACGAAATTCAGCGCTAAGGACTTTCATGGCTCGTAAAGGAATCATTCTGGCTGGCGGCTCGGGTACACGCTTGCACCCGGCCACGCTTTCTGTCTCCAAACAGTTGTTGCCGGTGTACGACAAGCCGATGATCTACTACCCGCTCTGCACGCTGTTGCTGGCCGGGATCCGGGATATTCTGATCATTTCGACGCCACAGGACACGCCGCGTTTTACCCAGTTGCTGGGCGACGGCAGCCAGTGGGGCCTGAACCTGACCTATGCCGTACAACCGAGCCCGGACGGGCTGGCTCAGGCGTTCACGATCGGTGCAGACTTCATCGGCAATGATGCGTCGGCCCTGGTGCTGGGCGACAACATTTTCTATGGCCATGACTTCCAGTCGCTGCTGCTCAATGCCAGCAACCGCGAGTCCGGTGCCTCGGTGTTTGCTTATCACGTGCAGGACCCTGAGCGTTACGGCGTGGCAGAATTCGACGACAGTGGTCGAGTATTGTCACTGGAAGAGAAACCCCAGGTTGCCAAGTCGAACTACGCCGTCACCGGCCTGTACTTCTACGACAACCAGGTGGTCAATCTGGCGCGCCAGTTGAAGCCCTCCCCGCGCGGCGAGCTGGAGATCACCGATCTCAATACGCTGTACCTGGAACAGAAGCAGTTACACGTCGAGATCATGGGCCGTGGCTACGCCTGGCTGGACACCGGTACGCATGACAGCCTGCTGGAAGCCGGCCAGTACATCGCCACGCTGGAAAGACGTCAGGGCCTGAAAGTCGCCTGTCCCGAAGAGATCTGCTACCGCGCTGGCTGGATCGATGCCGCGCAGCTTGAAAAGCTTGCCCAGCCGTTGATCAAGAATGGCTACGGTCAGTATTTGAAGAATGTGCTCAAAGAACGGATATTTTGATGCCCCCCTCCTCTCAGGCATGACGCCGCAACCCTGATCGCAGGCCTTGAAACCGCCTGCGACAGCAAAAAAAGTAGCAAACGCAGTTTTCCGCTATGAGCGGCTTTCAAACATCAACGTTAACTGTTAGCGCATCCATCGGAGCAGTCCTTAGGCTAAAGCAGTATCGCCACTGTATTTGAGAGTCCACGAGGGCATTTGCCGTTTAAAAGCCTGTGAAGCGTCTCAGTTGCACATGACTGTAATTTATGGAGACAACTGAAAAATGAGCGGTCATCAAGAGCCCAGGCTCAACATTTCGACATACGCCACCTGTGTCACTGTTTTTACAGTGGCGGCAACAGCGCTGGTGATTTTGACACACTTACTCACCGGCCCCAACCCGATCTTATATTGGAAAAGTGATTATGCTATTTTCCTGATCGATATGTATCATGCCTCACAGTTTGATCAAGAGATCGGTATCTCGTCGCGATTTGGCTGGGCACATCCGGGCCCTTTTAACTATTACATGCTGGCCCCGTGGTATTCGCTGTTTGGTGAAAAGGAAGGAGGCCTGATACTGGGAACCTTCCTCTACAATATCGGGTTCATTGCGGCCTCCACATGGACAGTTGCCAAGATCAGCGAGAGAAACACAGCGGCTCTGTTTTTGGCAACGTTGGTCATCTACTCAACTCTTTCTTTGGGATCTCGGGTTTTTCTGGATGTTCTGCTTCCCTATTCAACAGTATTTCCGTGGATATTTGCTCTGTGCATGTCCGTTGCCATCATACAAAAACACAGTTATTTCATCCCACTGCTCGCCTTGACGCTGAGCTGCGTCACACAAATGCACGTTGCATTCTGGATGCCAGCAGTCGTGCTGGGATTGAGCACGCTAGTGTGCTGTCTCAAAAATAAATGCTCTGTAAAATCGTCTATTCTTGCTCGTTGATTACACCGTTGGAGGCGAAGAAATGAGCGCCCAAGATATCGTCCTGAGTCCTGAAGAAA
>NZ_ATDK01000383.1 GCF_000444135.1 Pseudomonas avellanae BPIC 631 | reverse complement strand
GTCACCCAAGGCATTCCCACGCTGGAGCGTGAGGAACGATAGTTCTGTAACTATCGTTCCTCACGCTCTGCGTCCGATTCTGATGTGCAGCGCGTTACAGCATCAGCGGTGCGCGCTCGCACAGTCGGTTCAGCTCTTTTGCCCAGTTCGGGTCGTCGTTCAGGCAGGGCACCAGTATCAGTTCCTCGCCGCCCGCTTCCTTGAACTGCTCGGCACCACGGTCGCCGATCTCTTCCAGTGTCTCAATGCAATCAGCCACGAACGCCGGGCACATGACCAGCAGTTTCTTCACGCCTTGCGCCGCCAGTTCGTCGAGACGCGCTTCGGTGTAGGGTTCAATCCACTTGGCGCGTCCGAGGCGCGACTGGAAGGACACCGACCACTTGCCATCCGGGATGCCCATGCGCTTGGCGAACGCTGCCGCAGATTGCAGGCACTGAGCGCGATAACACGTTGCAACCACTTGGGCAGGTGCGGTCATGCAGCAATCGTCCTTCAGGCAATGCTTGCTCGTCGGATCGCGTTTGTGCAAATGCCGCTCTGGCAAGCCATGAAAACTCAGCAGCAAGTGATCGTAGGACTGCTCCAGATGTGGGCGCACGCTTTCTACCAGTGCACTCACATATTCAGGCTGATCGTAGAACGGTTGCAAAACCGAGAACTGCATCTTCAAGGATTTGGCGCGCACCACGCGCTTGGCCTCTTCGATCACCGTGGTCACGGTACTGTCGGCGAACTGCGGGTAGAGCGGCGCAAGCGTCACCTTCTTGAAACCCTGTTCCGACAAACGCGTCAGCACGGTCTCAATGGAAGGCTCGCCATAACGCATCGCCAGCTCGACCGGCCCGTGCGACCATTCTTTCTTCATGGCCTGTTGCAAACGCTTGCTCAATACCACCAGCGGCGAGCCCTCGTCCCACCAGATGGACGCGTAGGCATGCGCAGACTGCTCGGGCCGTTTGATCAGAATCAGCGACACCAGCAGCCTGCGCAAAGGCCACGGGATGTCGATCACATAAGGATCCATCAGGAACTGGTTCAGGTAACTGCGCACGTCTGCCACTTGCGTAGAAGCAGGCGAACCCAGATTGACCAGCAACAAAGCGTGATCGGTCATGCAACATCCTATTTCGAAAGCGTTCAGTGGCGACCCAGCAAATCCTGCAGGGCGGTGTCGAGTTCGGTGTATTTGAACGTGAAGCCAGCTTCCTGCAAACGTTCCGGTCGGGCGCGCTGACCACCGAGCAGCAATACCGACAGCTCGCCCAGCAACACTTTCAGGGCCAGCGCCGGCATCGGCATGAAAGCAGGCCGATGCAGAATACCTGCCAGTGTCTTGGCAAACTGGCGATTGCGCACCGGTGATGGCGCACACACATTATAAGGACCCTTTGCTTCATTAAGATTCAGCAAAAAATCAATCGCCGCGATTTGATCCTGAATGTGAACCCACGGCATCCACTGCCGGCCATCACCAATAGGCCCGCCCATGCCGAATTTGAAGGGCGGCAACAAACGCTGCAGAAACCCCGCGCGATCCGACAACACCAGACCGGTGCGTATCAGCACCACACGCACGCCCAGCGACTCGGCACGCAGCGCGGTTTCTTCCCAGGCGTTGCACAACTGGCTGGCAAAGTCTTCTTTGGCAGGGGGCGAGGCTTCATCGATTTCGCGTTCGCCACTGTCGCCGTACCAGCCCACCGCAGAACCGGAAATCATCAGCGCAGGCTTTTGCGTGCGGGTGCCCAGCCAGGTGAGCAACTGCTCGGTCAGACCGATACGGCTTTCCCACAACAACAAACGGCGTTTGCGGGTCCAGGGGCGATCGGCGATCGGTGCACCGGCCAGGTTGACGATGGCATCCACCGGCTGCTCACCCAACTCATCCAGCCTGGCAATGCCACGCACGGACGGGCCGCACAGCTCGGCAACGTCAGCAGGTTTTCGGCTCCACACAGTCAGCTCATGCCCCTGAGCAGACCAGAAACGGCAGAGCGCTCGTCCTATCAAACCTGTACCACCGGTCAGCAATATGTGCATGGCAGATAACCTCGCGTGGCGTGCATGACAATTAAGTAGTCTTATTTTTACCAGTGACGCTGGCCGTGACGTTTATCCGGAAAACGAAACTGTCACCAGAACCATAGGCCAGACCTGAATGAGCTGCAGTTTTGACCGCTTGCCCAGGCGACTGACCAGTTCGACCCTGCACGTTGCAATGTGACTCAACCCGCAGTGTCTTGAATCACTGCAACTTATACCAAACAAGAAGATTGTACAGGTTTTAACTACGGCGTAGTCTGTACAGACAAGGTAACGAGGCCCCTATGACTGTCCCTATCGCAATCATCGGTACCGGTATCGCCGGACTTTCAGCAGCCCAGGCGCTCACAGCGGCCGGGCATCAGGTGCACCTTTTCGACAAGAGCCGCGGCAGCGGCGGTCGGATGTCCAGCAAGCGCAGCGACGCAGGTTCGCTGGACATGGGTACACAGTATTTCACCGCGCGTGACCGACGCTTCGCCACTGCGGTCAAGCAATGGCAAGCCCAGGGTCACGTTGCCGAGTGGACACCCCAGCTTTATAACTTCCACGGTGGCAGGCTCAGCCCGTCGCCGGATGAACAGGTGCGCTGGGTCGGCAAGCCCGGCATGAGCGCGATTACCCGTGCCATGCGCGGCGATATGCCGGTGTCATTCTCGTGCCGCATCACCGAGGTGTTTCGCGGCGAAGAGCACTGGAACCTGCTGGACGACGAGGGCCAAAATCACGGCCCGTTCAGCCATGTCATCATCGCCACCCCTGCCCCGCAGGCCACTGCACTGCTTGCTGCCGCACCCAAGCTGGCCAGCGTGGTGGCGGGCGTCAAGATGGACCCGACCTGGGCGGTTGCACTGGCCTTCGAAACTCCGTTGCAAACGCCGATGCAGGGTTGCTTCGTGCAGGACAGTCCGCTCGACTGGCTGGCCCGCAACCGCAGCAAGCCGGAACGTGACGACACGCTCGATACGTGGATTCTGCATGCCACCAGTCAATGGAGCAGGCAGAACCTCGATGCATCCCGTGAACAGGTCATCGAGCACTTGCACGGTGCTTTCGCAGAGCTGATCGACTGCACCATGCCCGCCCCGGTGTTCAGTCTGGCGCATCGCTGGTTGTACGCGCGGCCTGCCGGCTCTCATGAATGGGGCGCGCTGTCGGATGCCGATCTGGGCATTTACGTCTGCGGTGACTGGTGCCTGTCGGGGCGTGTTGAAGGTGCGTGGCTGAGCGGCCAGGAAGCGGCACGCCGGCTGCTGGAACACGTGCAATGAATCAGATCAACACCCGTAAACTGCTGTTGTCAAAATGGACGGCAGCTACGCCGCAAAATCGGGAAAAGCACTTTCTGGTGACCGAGCTGTTCAAGGACGAAGAAGGCGTGGTTCTGGAGGTAGAGCTGCAGGCCGTGCTGACTCAACGCAGTGAGCGCATGCCGTGGCAGGTGTTGCAGCAGGCGGATACGTGGCGGATGGGCTGGAAGTAGCGGGTTTGCGCGGGTTCAGATGATTATCGTGTCGATGCTCTGTCACTTACGTTGCACTCTGCGTCGTCAATGCCATCGCGATAAAAAAGCGTTTTTTCAACTATCGTGCGACGCTCCGCGTCGCATGCCGTTCTGGACGCT
>NZ_ATDK01000382.1 GCF_000444135.1 Pseudomonas avellanae BPIC 631 | reverse complement strand
AATGATGTCCAAGCATCATGAGAGTCCATCCCTAACTCAATAGCCGGGTGTTGCACTCAGCCTCTGAAACCGCCCATGATATTCCTTGCGGAATAGCGGCTTTAGAGCGAACTGGATTTCACTACTGGGGAAGCGCGGAATCGATTCTCTTATATCACACAATATTTTCACTATTTATTCCCTTTCAAAATCAAAATAAAATTGAAGATGCAATATTAACTATAAAAAGCGATCGGATTGATTCTCTTAAATATCGACTAGGCTTAGTATCAAGTGGCTTCGGCGCTGAACACCCGTTGAAGGCATGCCCGTGCTGCATGCGTGAAGATGTGTACGATCATGGCGTAGCGTACTGGCACCTCACACACCAATATCCGGGTGTGATGATATGTCCACACCATCAAGCTTGGCTCATGGCATCCACCAAAAGTAGACGGTGGTCGGGGCGGTTCGAATGGTCGCTACCTACCAAGAACTGCCTAATCCAACAGGCGTCATCACAGAAACTCTGGTCCCGCGCAGCTTTTATGGCCTTGGCGAACAATGTCATCGATCTCGCGACCATAGGTCGAGTTACGTCTTTTGACCCTTGCACCGTCGCTGCGACCTATCGAACAGCTCTACTCCAAGGAGAAAGATCTGCATCGCTGCTTGATCGCATAGAGCCTCTTAGCCGCTTTCATCTGTTTGAATCCTTGCCGCAAGACGAGAAAAGCATTGATTCATTTATGGACCAGCTTACCCGTACCCCCCGCAGAAGCATTCACCCTCTGAAGCATCTGGTGCTTATTGATTGGCTATTCGATGACTTGCAGTCGTTTCTCAAGGCCTACGGCACTGAAGTGATCAGAGTAGCCCAGCAAGTCGCAAGCACTCCATCGCAGAAACCTGATGAGCGAGTCTCGCTTTCAAACGCTACGACTCCAGCCAAAAACACTCCAAGGCCCAAACGATTAAAAGGCCAGCTTAAAGAGGTTCTGCTCTCAAAACTGGGCAAGGGCATTCCGAAACAGGAGCTTTGTGAAGAGTTTCAGATCTCGGTCTCGACGATCAACAGGTTGTTGCGCGCCCATCCAGATACCAACGCACTGGCTATTGCTGCCACAAACAGCCGGGAGCTAGCTGAGCACAGAGCGCAGTGGCAAGACCTACACAATTTGCATCCTGAGCTAGGGGTCCAGGCTTTGAGAAACACCATTCCTTCTATCTATGCGTGGCTTTATAGAAACGACAAAGTATGGTTGATGGCCAAAGAGCAGACCTTCGTGAAACCGGCCAAAGTGGAAAAATACCTCATTGACTGGGAGGCTCGAGATTCTCGGCTGCTCAGCATGATACGAACGGCGTGCGAGGCGATCACTGAACTGCAGCGGGGCCCGGTCACCAAGGCCGAGCTGTACGCCAGGATTCCCATGCTCTCGTCTTGCTTGGAAAATCGGGACCGATACGCTATGTCGAGAGCATACTTATCCACGGTTCTGCACCTCAAAACCTGCGGTTCTCTAAGACAACGGGGCAATGCGGTCTGGCCAGCGGGTTAGCGCGGGAACCTATTTCTGCCTGTAAATACCCGGCGGCGCTTTCTTGACTAGCTCGGGTCGAGGTTGAGGACCTTTTCTTTTTGGTCGCTCAAAACTACAGCAGGGATAATACACTGGCCGCCAATCCCACATCCGTAAGAAGTCCCTAGCAGGGAACGGACAACACCAGACACCAACACCTTGGTCATAATTTTCTTCGACGAAATGCGTTGATTCTTGATGTCCTGCGATATAAGTAGACCATAGTTTTTCCACTGGGCGAACTTCGTCCCCATATGCCTTCACGTCAATGAAAAAGGGCGGTTTCAGAGGCTGAGTGCAACACCCGGCTATTGAGTTAGGGATGGAC
>NZ_ATDK01000381.1 GCF_000444135.1 Pseudomonas avellanae BPIC 631 | reverse complement strand
ATGATGACGGAAATGATGTCCAAGCATCATGAGAGTCCATCCCTAACTCAATAGCCGGGTGTTGCACTCAGCCTCTGAAACCGCCCTGTCTTTTGATAGATCTTGAAACGTAACCTTCGAAGGGTCTTTGTGGTATTCGAAAGCCTTCTGGCTAGTAGAGTTTTTAAAAAAGTGCTCAACGTTGCCACCGACTTTTTGGTGTGTGAAGTTTTTATCCAGAACGGTTTTATATTTATTTTTTTTAAGATAATCAACTTGCTCGTCTGTTGTGAGGTCCAATGCCTCATTATATCTTCGTGGCTTATCTGAGTAGTGCTCCATCAAATCACTGAACTGATGCTTCTCTTTAAGTTTGTTTTTAAGTTTTGAATATTGAATGCCTAACTCACTGGCCTTGAATATCTGACCTTCTTTTTCTAATGAATAGGCATTTTGTCCATTCGGGATAATATCAAAGCCTTGCTTGTGAAGGTTAGCGAGGAAAGCAGTAGTTGTGAGGGCATCTTTGAAAGCGATTTCAATTTCGTCTTTGAATGCTTTCTTGTGGGATTTTATACCTCTGACTTCAAGAGCTTTTTCGTTGCTGCTCTCTGGTGGTTTTGTTTCTAAGTCAGGGTTTAAAGATTTTCTGTTAGTGACTTGAAATAGTCCGTGTTTCTTTTCGAGGTCGGTTAGCTTCTGCTCTATGGTGAGATAATCATCAACCTGATTATATATTTTATTGTTGAAGTCTCTGGGTGCCCAAATAAAGTGAACGTGAATTTGTTTAGTGTCTGTATGAACAGCAAAAGCGTGCTCACGGTTTAACCCGTGAGTATCTGAATAAAGTTCTGTTGCTATGGCAAGGGCTTGTTCGGGTGTGATTTTGTCGGATGGGTCAAAAGATACCATTTCGTGAAAGCTGGTATTTTTCTGTTTTCCTTTACAAGATCTATCTATTTTCTTCGCTAAGAACTCAATGAACTCTTGCGTTGTGCCGGTTTGAAGTCTGTTGCTATCTATTAGAATAGATTTTTTTAAACCATACCCGAGGGTGTTTTGTGTTTCTCCTTTACCTTTTTGTGTGCTGAGTTTTTTTCTTATCATATTGTCCTTGTGGTTGTTTATTTTAAAGTTATTTTTTCTTCGTGCTCAACGAGCTTTGAATAAAGTTGGTCAAAGGATTTTTTAGCATTGTTGAACATCTCAATGTTCCTCTCTACTAAATCAATTTTCCCAGAATTTATTGCTTTGGCCATCTGGTTTAAGTTATTGCCCATTTTATTTAAGTCTGCCTCTGCCTTTTCAATATACTCAATAAATTTATCATTTCTTATCTCGATAACATCACATCCGTTTACTGCTAGATGTTCAATGTACTTCGCCTGACTTATGCCCAGCAAAGCTGCATTAGCAACAATTGTGTCTTTTGCGTCTTTTGAAATCCTGATATTAAATTGTTCTCCGCTTCTTTTCTTTTTGTTCATGGCTACCCTCATGGTTAATGTGTGGTTTTTATTTTTCTGTAATGTCCGAAGGCATTGCAGCTACCTGATTTTGCTTTTATATTTTCAAACGAAGTGTAGAAAATCGAGTAGGGAAGTAAGTGAAAAATGTCGAAGACTTTTGAGCGGTAGGATAAAAACGAAGTTTTTTCCTATACATTCCCATTGCTCGCCTTCTTTTTACTTGACCTCATATTATTATGTTAACTCAAGTTTAAACCTTTTCAAGAGTGTATAGGAACAATAGTATTAGATAGCTGTATAGGGCATGGTATAGGAGTATGTATAGGAAATAAAACAGGCCACCTGATTAGGCAGCCTACTTTGATTGTGATGGATTTAATTAAAGTATTCGTTGAGATTGTTGATGCCAAAATCTTTAAGTGGATTGTGTAGGCTGAACTTTTTAGCTATGCGGTCAATTTGAAAGCCGTTCTGGAAAATATTAGCAAACAAAGTTCTTGTGGTTTTGTCGAAGTTGAATTTGAAAGTGATGTCGTTAGCAACAAAGAATTGATTTATCTTTAAGCGGCCATCTTCTGTTTTATACAAATCAATTATGTCATTTTCCGAGTAAATGTTTATAGTTGTTTTCTTGATGTTTATTTGTGTTTGTAGTTCCGCAAGGTTCTGTTCAATATCGTTGATGTTTGCCTCTGTTTTGCTAACTACCTCTAAGAATTCTTTCGGAATGACTCCGCTAGTGAAACCAGCAAAAGACTTCATTAGGTTGTCTCTATAACTTTTTTGTTCAAGCAAAAGGTTGTTCAGCTCCACAATTTTCTTGTTGTCTTTGGTTTGGCTCTCTCTGTTTGATAGGAGCTTGATTAATAATTCTCTGAAATTCTCTACCCGTTCCTCTTCATCAATGTCTTCTTGTGTTGGGAGACGATAAATCATCCCGCTTTCACGAGTTATCCATTCATATTGACGCTCAGGGTTTGGGTCTTCGTTCTGCCATGGGTGAACGTCGAAGTCTTCATTTGTTGTTGACTGATATATGAGTTCAAGAAATAACCCAAATGCCAAGTCAAAACGAAAGCGTGGTTGGTCGCATCCATTTTTTAATTCTTTGCGTGTGTAGCATTGAAAATACGGATAAACGACGCCCTTTGGGTTTGTTTGTTTTTCAAACAGCATAGAAGCACCACAACAACCGCATTTGATGCTGTGGCGAAAAATATTCAAGCTGCCTACACTTTGGTTGCCGTAGTTCTTTCTGTGTGCTCTGTTCTTCATCGCTGCTATTGCTTCATCAAATAGCTCATATGAAACGATTTGTGGGTAATAGTTTTCAATATATCGCTCAAAGACTTTCTTTTTGTTTTCGTCCCGTCGTTGTGCCATGTATGCACCGAGCACATATTTCGTGTCTATAAGATGTTTTATATTTCTATTTGACCATTGGCGTTTTGAATATGCATTCAGCTTTTTGATTGATAGCGAAACGCCGACATATTTCAAGCTTTCAAAAAAATCTCTTATCTCCTGAGCTTCATCTTCATTGATTTCAAAACAGTTAAGTTCTGGATTGTAGCGAATGCCATAGGGAGGATTATGAGCGTTAAAAATGACCTTTCCATCTTCGGCTAACTTCTTGGCCCTATTCCATGCAGATTTTCTACGAATTGATTTTGTGTTGCTTTCTTCGTATGCTCGCTTTGCAATAACACTTAGAAGTATATCTTGTTGTAAGTCATCGATACGGTTTGTGGCGTTCGGTTTTTCATATCGTTGACCATCAATCGTGGTTATTAAAATAACGCCTTTTTCAAGTATGCCGTTGACCAGCTCTTTTGCTTGTAGAAGTCTTTGGCGACTAAGCCGGTCAATGCTTTCAACGAATATATAATCTCCCTCCCTGATATGCATATCGCTAATCATATCAATGAGTTCTTTAAGTTTTCCTTTACGCTTGTTGCTTCCGTCGTGTGCAGATATGCCCGTATCTGAGTAGATATTCTCGGGCGGTAACTCAATACCTTGTTGCTTTGTAATGGCTTGGATCGACGCCATCTGACGATCTACCGAGTCTCTACCGGCTTCGCCTTGTGCTTTTGATGAGTAGCGTATGTAGGCGTAAGCGGTAGGCATTCCGGGCTTCCTGTGACGTTTGGAAAAGTGTGAGAATACCACCTACCAGTCTCCAGCGGCTCACGCAGAACCTCCAGTACACGGCGATCAAACTCCGGCAGCTCATCAAGGAATAGAACGCCGTGATGGGCGAGGGTGATCTCGCCAGGTTGCGGACGACTGCCGCTGTAGGATACTCAATATAATGCGACAGTGACCTCCTAGAGGCCTTGAGCTGTCGATCCGGTGTTCAGCAATAGCTGCGACAGAATTTCAAAATAGCTGCGACGGACCTATGAATGGTTGGAAATAGCTGCGACAAGCCTAGGCAAGCATCGGTGCGCTCGATTAAGCCCACAAAACGTAGCGTCTCCGGAGTGTTTCCGTTCCGCTCAGAGGGCGGTATCCCATACGAATCCATGCTGGAGCGAGATTTTCTTCTTCGCACCGAGTTTTCCAAGGATGTGCTGGCAATCATCTCCCAGCCGGTGAGTATTCCGTTCAGCACTAACGGCCGGCCTTACAAATACACGCCTGATTTTCTGGTCTATTACCGCCTGGGCGATCGTCATTACGAGGATTACCCCAAGCCCATGCTCGTTGAAGTAAAGCCTGAGACGGAGTGGCGGAAGAACTGGCGAGCCTGGCTTCCAAAATGGAAGGCCGCTTGGCGTTACGCACATGAGCAAGGTTGGACATTTCACATCTGCGACGAGTCTCGAATTCGCGATACGGCTCTACAGAACATCCAGTTCCTGGAGCGCTACGAGCGTATGACATTCCCGCCAGAGGAAAGCAGTTGGATTATTGAGAGCGTGCGCGAAATGGGCGTCGCCCCTGTTCATTATCTGCTTGCGAAGCACTCATGCTCCCATTACCGAGGGCAAGGCATCAGCCATCTCTGGCATCTCATCGCTACCCGCAGGCTCATCTGCGATATCCGCCTTCCTTTCAATGACCATCTCGAAGTGTGGGTGGCTTAATGAACAGTGATGAATACGAAGAGCAACTGATCCCTTTTGAGCCAGATCGGCAGCAAGTGCCTATCGAGGTAGACGCTTTGGTTGCACATGGGGACGCCGTTTACCGCATCTCGCAGATCCTGGACTTTCGGACGGTGGTGGGGATCGAGGTTGAATCGGGTAGGGCTGCTGCTCTACCGATAAGGGGGCTGCGCGCGCTGAAGCAGGGGAAGGTTGAGGGCCTTTATGCGAACTACGACACGACGCTGATCGGCAGTGAAAAGTGGGCCGAAGCCGAGAGGCGTTTTTCTGCGATCCAGCCACTCCTAAAAGATGCTTTGGTCGGCCGACGTCTGGTTGAAGCCCGAAGCTTGGAAGTGGGTGTGGATGTCGCTACGTTGTATCGCTGGATCAAACGATACAAAGAATGGGGAGAAAAGCTGGCCCTCATTCCCCGAAAGCGTGGTTGGAGGGAGGGCACAGCCAGAATTTCGGATGAGGCCAGTCAAATCACCGAGAAGGTGATCATGGAGTTTTTCTTACAGCCCCATCGTCCGACGATACCGAAGACTATCGAAAAGATCCAAGAAGCGTGTGAGGCCGAGCAGGTTACATCCCCAGGGACAACTGCGATCAGAGCAAGGCTCAAAGGTATTCCCGACAAAGCCTATTTGCGTGGCCGGGGCTTTGCGGAAAAAGCCCGGAACAAGTACAACCCGACTCCGGGATCATTCCCTGGCGCTGATTATCCTCTCGCAGTGGTCCAGATCGACCATACCCCGCTCGACATCCTGTTAGTTGACGATGTGCATAGGCGCTCAATTGGTCGGGTGTGGATCACCTTCGCGATAGACGTCTACTCTCGCATGATCACCGGTTACTACCTCGCATTGGATGCTCCCGCCGGGATTTCGGTAGCCATGTGTGTAGCCCATTCAATTCTGCCTAAGGAGGAATGGTTGATTGCACACGGTGTGGATGGTGAGTGGCCTGTCTGGGGCAAACCGAAAGTGCTGCACGCGGACAACGGCGCCGACTTCCAAAGCGAAGACGTGAAACGCTCCTGTTCCAACTACGGCATCGAAAATCGCTTCCGACCGGTAAAACGTCCTCGCTATGGTGCGCACATCGAACGTCTGATGGGGACTTTTGCGCAAACGCTGAAGGATATGCCGGGCAAAACCTACAGCAAGAAGTCCGATCGTGATGGCTACGATTCGGAGAAACATGCTGCATTGACCTTCGATGAGTTCGAGACTTGGCTGGTAAGAGAAATCTTGATCTATAACGAGTCCTACCATTCGAAGATCTACATGAGCCCCAGCAGGAAATGGCACATCGGAATATTTGGCAATATCGATCAAGATCCGTTGGTTGGAGTTCCACCAAGGCCTGCTGACGCCTTCACCCTGCAGCGGGATTTTTTGCCCTCATTTGAAAGGACGGTTCAGCATTATGGCGTGCAGATCGACATGTTCTACTACTCGGAAGCCCTGAGACCGTGGATCAACGCTAAGGACAAGGACATAAATAAGGCCCGAACCTTTGTGTTCCGTCGAGACCCACGTGACATCAGCTTTATCTGGTTTTTTGACCCAGTGCTTCTGCAGTACTTCAAGATTCCAGTGTCGAACCAGGCATTTCCAGCCGCGAGTATCTGGGAGTTCAAGGCTGCCAAGAAGCGTGCCGTTGACGAAGGGCATGCCAATATTAATGACGCTTTGCTGAAGCGATACATCCTGGAAAACCGTCAACTTGTCTCAACTGCCGAAGCTCAGACCGCCAAGACCAGACGCCAAGCTCAGCGTCACCGCGTGCACTCCAAAGGCAAGACACCCGCTCAACCTAATCCGCAGTCAAAGATTCCACCTGTAACGAACAATGGCCTTGAAACCATGATCGATGGTGACCTTGATGCGTTCGGAGATATTTCATGAGTGCGTACAGCCACATTCACCCTGACTTTAGACCGGTTGCGGTGATGCCTGATCAGGCCCGCATCGATTTTCTGTTCGAACCACGGTGGATCGGTTACCCAGCAGCGCAAAGGCTGCTGGACCTCCTGCGCCACCTTATGACCGTACCATCCCGTCCCCGAATGCCCAATCTATTGGTTGTGGGCAGCTCCAACAATGGCAAGACTACAATTATCGAACGATTTACGGAGTTGTACGGCAAAGGTTACGTGAATGACGATGGTGAAGCGGTGAAGCCAATCATCAGTATTGAATCACCACCTACCTCGGATGAAAGGTCTTTCTACTGCGCAATCTTGGAACAGTTCTGGGCACCCTACCGAGCTACTGACGCCATTTCAAAGTTGCGATACCAAGTCATTCATCAGATGCGGGAGTGCCACGTCAGGCTGCTTGTAATCGACGAATTCCATTCTATGCTCAGCGGTACTGCGCTTAAGCAGCGCGAGATCATGAATGTCATCAAGCTGCTCTGTAATGAGTTGGCGATACCAGTTATCGGAATTGGGACTGAAGACGCCGTCCGCGTGCTTCATACGGATCCTCAGCATGCGAGCCGTTTCGACGTTTTTTCTCTACGTAATTGGGGAGTGGGTGTCGACTTTCAGCGTTTCTTGAAAGCGTTTGAATCTGTATTGCCGCTGCGAGAGCCATCTGAAATCTTTCGCCCTCATATCGCCGGGCTGCTGCATGGTATTTCACAGGGCAACACCGGCGATTTGCACCGGCTATTGATTGAGTGTGCCACGGAGGCGATTCGTTCAGGAAAGGAAAAAATCGATGCGAACATTATCCAGAGCAAGTCATGGGTACATCCTACGCGTGGCATTCGAGAATTGATGTAATCAATTCCCGTTGGCCCAGAGCGCAAAGCCTGATGGCAGATGAGCTTCTTTCGTCATGGCTCATCCGCAGCGCCTTTGCGCACGGTTGCTCTCCAATGTCGCTGACCGGAAGCCTCTGGCCCGATTGGCGATGCTGGACCATTGACTTGGATAGAGGACTAACTGCGGGGCAGGTCGAACCTCTTGCGCGATTGTCTGGTGTGTCAGTCGCTGACATCTGCACTTCGACGTTGCATCCAATTGCTCAGATCCTAAGTCCGGGGCTGGATTCCAAAAAAGGCGTCTGGCCATGGATACTTGCACTGGGAAGGCGCAACCGACGCAGCACCGGCGGGTTGCAAATTTGCCCGATTTGTTTATCAGAGCAAATACCGTACTACCGTATTTGGTCACGCCTGGCATGGCACACGTGCTGTGAAAAACACTTGGTACGGTTAATCGATTCTTGCCCTCGTTGCGGAGCGCCATTGCAGCCACATCTCCTTGAGCAGGGCGCTTCGAATCTTTATCGCTGTGACCGTTGTAATACCTCCTTGAGTAGCGCGCTCGACGACCTTGGGTTTACACCTGGCGCTCTCGCTTTTCAGTTGGCTGGTGACAATGCACTCCGGGGCATGCAACACGATGATACGGGGCCCTGCGAGGCCTCTGGATGGTTTTATAGGGCACGCTTCGTGAGTGGCGTTCTGAGGGTCGGGGCAACAACCGGTTCGAAGACTTTCGCAGCTTTCAGGGAAGCATTTAATTTGGGAGAAATGGCTCGACCGCTTTCTGGTCTTCCGATTGAGATGCTCCCTGTGGTAGAAAGAATGAATCTGTTTTCGGCTGTTTGGAAAATAATGGACATGGGCGAGTCCCAGATCCGAGAGACGATCCGTGCCTGCGCATTTTCCAGGCGCTCGGTCGTACTGCCTGCGGGGGAGGTCACTTTCAGTATCCAGGCGATGCTTGATGAGCTCGCCCCAGGCGCAGCACGTCCACACAAGCCCGTAGCGATCAGCACGCCGACTCCTAGAAGGCGCGTTGAGAACATGTGGGCAAGGTTGAAAAGAAAGGTTTTGCGAGATGGGTGAGAGTGACACGTCCGTAAAGAAGACTGTTGTGCAGCATGCTGCAGACCGATGCAGAGAGCCCATAAGATCTATCTGACATCGCGTTATTGCGGCACCTGCTACGCACGCTTGTTCAAACCTCGAATGTGTCCGGGTTGCGGATCCCGCACGCGCCTTGCAATATTTGACGATCTAGCCGTCTGCACCTCGTGTGCAACTGCCGGTCCTTGTGTCAGGTGCGGCCGGACCGGCAGGCCTGTGGGTAAGCTCACGGCCTACGGACCGGCGTGTAACTCCTGCGCACATTATTTTACTGAGCCCGGTCATTGCGAGGTATGCAATACCCTTTCAACGCGACTGACTAAAAAGCGTGTCGGCGAGCGCGACCTAAGATGCTGCCCGAGGTGTTGGAATACTTCAGCGACCTGCCCAAGTTGTCGGCGCCATAGAAATCTGATTCCAGGGCGCAATGGCGTGATGGAGTGCAGGCTATGTTCGCAAATCGGAGAGACCAGTTGTGGTGCCTGCGGCAGTGAAATGCCCGCGGGCTACGGCCGCGAATGCCAAAACTGCTACTACATACGCACATTTCGTAAACGTCTGCGGATCAATACCGCCGCCTTGAGCTGTGACTCGTATTGTCAGGCCTACGCCGCCTATGGAGATTGGCTTCTCAAGAAGACAGGCGGGAAGAGGGCCGCACTGCTGATCAATCGACACCTGAAGAGCTTCATGGAAATGAACTCGCGGTGGCCAGAGCTTCCATCGTATCGGGAACTGGTGGAGTCGTTCGGTGCACAATGGATTCGCCGTGCTCAGTTACCCATGGAATGGATGATCGAATTACGAGGACTGCAGGTTGATCATGAGCTCAAGGCAGAGCACACGGAACTGCGCCGTATCGAATCCATCATCAGCTCGATGGTTTCCGGCGCTAGCCGAACCCTCCTCATCGACTACCGCAAACACCTTGAGTCAAAGCCCAATAAGCGTCGTAACTCGTCAAGATCGATACGTATGGCTTTGCGCAGTGCAGCCAATCTTCTTACTACCGGCGCGGCGGCAGGACAAGAATTGCCGTCCTCCTCTTCATTGTGGTCGCTGCTCGCTGAGACGCCCGGGGCAGCGGCATCGCTGAAGAGTTTTGTCAGTTATCTGAACGCTCGTTACTCCTTGGGCCTCGAGTATCCGAAGGACAATCGTGGAGCTATCAAGCTCAGGCACCATCGGTTCGAGCTGGAGATCAAAGCGTTGATGCGTGAAGCTGCGCTAGTGTACTGTTTTCGAAAAAACCAGCTACTAACTAACGTAAAATTCAAATTTTATCAATAACTTAGGTTGCAGGACACGGGTAAATTATTTCGCAAACAGTACA
>NZ_ATDK01000380.1 GCF_000444135.1 Pseudomonas avellanae BPIC 631 | reverse complement strand
CGTTTGGAACGCTAAGGGAGAAGATATTTTGAACAAAATACAGCGAGCCCGCGCGGCAATGAGCACGCAGGCATGAGAGAAGTTAATTTTGAGACGGCACACTAGACTAAAAAAGCACACAAGCCATGCCAGTCCAGGCACCGCCTTGGCCAATCCTGAAAACCACCAGACAAATCCCCCACATCCCCACCCAGCGTCTAAGCTTGGTTCAGGTGCGTTGCCAGGATGACCGGACTATCAACTATGGGCGTATTTCGGCATTCCGATAGCAAGCAAGAAACGCTGTCCGCTGACCGCCAGGATGACCCACGCGCGCCAAAGCGTCCGCGTCGCAAGCGATACGGATGGCGGGTGTTTTGGGTGATTGTGGTGCTGGCCGGCGTTGCGCTGGGTGTTGCAATAACGTTGGAGAGCCGCAGTTCCAGGCTGCAGGCGCGGGAGTTCAGCCGCTTTGCCGCGAGCCTGAGTTATTCGATGCAGCCTGGGCCGAGTCATGATGTGGTGTATCCCGGTGATGGGCCGTTCGACAAGCGCCTGGGTTATTCATCGCTGGATGAGTTTCTGCCGCGCCTGCTTAAACGCGATTACGTGATCACCCGCCAGACGCAGTTTTCCCCGGAGCTGATGCGCTACGTGCAGCACGGTTTTTTCGTGCCCTATGAAGAAAAGACGCAGGCAGGCCTGTCGATCACCGACTGCCGGGGGGCGCCGCTGTATGAATTTCGCTATCCGCAGCAATTTTATCCGACCTTCGCCAGCGTCCCGCCGCTGCTGGTGCACAGCCTGCTGTTCATCGAGAACCGCGATCTGCTCGATCCGCAGCAACCTTTGGCCAACCCGGCGGTGGACTGGCCCCGTTTTGTGAAAGCTGCTTGGTCGCAAGTGGCGAAGATGTTCGCCCTCCCCGGCCAGTCGGCTGGCGGCAGTACGCTGGCGACTCAACTGGAAAAATACCGCCATTCACCGGACGGGCTGACGCAGTCTGGTTCCGAGAAGTTGCGGCAGATGATTTCCGCCAGTGTGCGGGCTTATCAACCGGGGGCCGAGACCCTTGCGGTGCGCCAGCGGGTGGTGCGTGATTACCTGAACAGTGTGCCGTTGTCTGCAGTGCCGGGGCACGGTGAGGTGCATGGTCTGGCCGAGGGCTTGCGGGTCTGGTTCGGCGTGGATTTCGCCAGGACCAATCAGTTGCTGGCATCCAGCCCCGCGGATCAACAGGGGCTGGCCAGCAAGGCGCTGGCACTGCGAGAAGTGTTGTCGCTGGTGATTGCCCAGCGTCGTCCGTCGCATTATCTGGCCAAGGGCCGTGCCGAACTCGCCGAGCTGACCGACAGCCACATCCGTTTGCTGGCTCAGGCCAATGTTATTGATCAACCGTTAGCCCAGGCTGCGCTGGCCGCGAAAGTGACGTATCGCGACTGGGCGCAGCAGCCGACCCTTCAGCCGATCGAAACCAACAAGGGCATCAGCGTGGCGCGCACCCGGCTGTCGAACCTGCTCAATCGCCCGCTGTACGACCTGGACCGTCTCGATCTGTCGGCCACCAGCACCTTGCACGGCGATTTGCAGCGCAGTGTCAGCCAGTACCTGCGCGATCTGGCTGACCCTGAATTCGCCGCCAAAGTCGGATTGCTGGGCGAACGCTTGCTGACGCCTGCCAGCACCACTCAGGTGCGCTACAGCTTCACGCTATTCGAGCGCGGCGCCAATGGCTCGCGCGTCCGGGTGCAGACTGACAGCACCGATCAGCCGTTCGACATCAATGAAGGCAGCAAGCTGGAGCTGGGCTCGACGGCCAAGATGCGCGTGCTGACCACGTACCTGGAAATCATTGCCGAACTGCATGGACGTTACGCAGGCATGGGTACGGCAGAGCTGAGAAAAGTTACGGTCGAGGAGCCCGACCGGCTGACCCGTTGGGCGCTGGATTATCTGCGACTGAACAAGGATCGTGATTTGGCGAAGATGCTCTCGGCGGCACTGGACCGGACGTATTCAGCAAGCCCCGCAGAAGCGTTTTTCACCGGTGGCGGCCTGCACCGTTTCAATAATTTTCGGCGCGAGGATAACGAGCGTATTCCGACCCTGCGCGAGTCGTTGCGTGAGTCGATCAACCTGCCGTTCATTCGCCTGATGCGCGACGTGGTGCGTTACAGCACCTATCAGGCCCCCAACAACAGCGCCGCGCTGCTCAAGGATGACGACGACCCGCGCCGTCAGGAATATCTGAGCCAGTTTGCCGACCGCGAAGGCACGGTATTTCTGCTGCGTTTCTGGAAGCGTTACAAGGATAAGACCACACAGGAACGGCTCGATACCTTTCTCGACGGCATCCACCCGACTGCAATTCGCCTGGCGGCTGTGCATCGTTATCTGCTGCCAGGGGCCGACCAGGCGACGTTCAATACGTTTGTTCGCGCTCATCTTGAAGAGCCCAAGGCAACCTCGACACTGACCGACAAGCGTCTGACCGATCTGTACCAGAGCTACGGACCGGGGGCTTACAATCTGCCCGATCAAGGCTACATCGCGCGCGTTCACCCGCTGGATCTGTGGCTGGTGGGCTACCTGCTCAAGCACCCAGACGCGCAATTCAAGGACGCTGCTGCGGCCAGCCGTTTCGAGCGTCAGGAAGTGTATGGCTGGCTGTTCAAGAGTCGCCACAAAGGCGCGCGCGACAGTCGCGTGCGGACCATGATGGAGGTCGAGGCGTTTCTGGATATCGAGCAGCGCTGGCAGCGCGTGGGCTATCCGTTCGACCATCTGGTGCCGTCGCTGGCAACCGCGATCGGCAGCTCAGGCGATCGCCCGGCGGCGCTGGCCGAGCTGATCGGCATTATCCAGAATGACGGCATCCGCTTGCCGCCCGTGCGCATCGACAGCCTGCATTTTGCCGCGGATACGCCCTACGACACCGAGCTGACGATCAACCCTGAACTGGGCCAGCGCGTGTTGCCCTCCGAAGTGGCCACGGCGATGCGCGAGGCCCTGTCGCAAGTGGTGGATGGCGGGACCGCCAAGCGTGTGCAGGGCACGTTCAAAATGCAGGACGGCAGCGTGCTGGCGATGGGCGGCAAGACCGGCACGGGTGACAACCGCATCGAGAGCATCGGCGCGGGCGGCCGTATTCTCAGTTCCAGGGCGATCAACCGCACCGCGACCTTTGTGTTTTATATCGGCGACAACCACTTTGGCGCGTTGACTGCGTTCGTACCGGGACGCGCCGCCGAAGGCTTTCGCTTTACCTCAGCGTTGCCGGTGCAGGTGCTCAAAGGCATGGCACCGATCCTCACGCCGTACCTGGAAAACCACGGGCAGGCGATGTGCAATGCCCCGCTTGCCGATCCGCCCAAGGGTACCTGATCGCTAATGACCGCTCGTCTGCCGGCTCTGTGAATAGATTTAGATATATCTTAAGGTATATCTAACGCGTAACCAGAGATGAAAAACATGCGTGAAGATAAACACCCTCCCCACCACCGTCCGCCGCACCTGCGTGAAGCAGGCGAAGACCGCGACGGTTTTGAAAAACGCCCCGGCCGTGAACGCGGCGGACGCGGCCCGCGGGTCTTCGCCCCGGGCGATCTGAAATTGCTGCTGTTGGCGCTGATCGCCGAACAGCCGTCCCACGGCTACGACCTGATCCGCAAGATCGAAGGCCTGTTCGACGGCGCGTATTGCCCGAGCCCCGGCGTTATCTACCCGACCCTGACCTTTCTTGAAGAAAGTGAAATGGTGCTCGGCGATGCCCAGGCGGGCAAAAAGCTCTACACCGTGACCGATGCCGGTCGCAGCTCATTGCAGGATCAGGCCGTTGCGCTGGACGGCGTGCGTACGCGCATTGATGTCAGCAAGCGCTCGCTGCGAGGCCATGATCGCCCGGCAGAAATTCACGAAGCGGTGCACAACCTGCGTCACGCACTGCAGATGCATCACGGCCGCTGGACTCCGGAAGAAATCCTGCGGGTCAGCGAGTTGCTCAACACCACTGCCAAGGCCGTCGTCGATGGGCCTCAACCTGCATCGGAGGCTTGCGTATGAATTCGCCACAATCGATCCATCGTGTGATGCACGAAATCAAACGCCGCAAATTGAAGGTTGTGCGGGTCACCGAACTGACGCCACTGATGCGCCGCATCACGCTGCAAGGCCCGGAACTGGCGGGTTTTATCAGTTTGGGGACAGACGACCACGTCAAACTGTTCTTTCCGCAAACGCCGCAAGAGCATGCTGCGCTGGAAGAGTTGACGGCCACCAGCGACAAAGACGCGCCGCGTCCGCCGATGCGCGATTACACCCCGCGCCGCTACGACGAAGCCAGCGGCGAGCTGGACATCGATTTTGTCCTGCATGGCGAAGGTCCGGCCGCCACATGGGCCGCTCAGGCTGAGCCGGGGCAGTTTCTGCACATCGCCGGCCCTCGCGGTTCAATGGTGGTGCCGGACATGTTCGACAGCTATTTACTGATCGGCGATGAAACGGCCATCCCGTCCATCGCTCGGCGTCTGGAATCACTGTCCGCCAACCGTGCTGCACTGGTGGTGGTCGAAGTGGCCAATCAGCAGGAACAGCAGACCTTCGAGAGCGCCGCTCAGGTCGATGTGATCTGGATCGTGCGCAGCGAGCAGAGCCTGGTGGACGTTGTTCGTCGCCTGGAGATGCCCGAGGGCAAGCTGTATGCGTGGGTCGCGACCGAATCGGGTCTGTCACGCAAGGTGCGCCGTGTGCTGCTCGATGAGTTCGGCCTGGAAGACGATTTCGTCAAAGCCGCCGGTTACTGGAAGCTGGGTGACACCGAAGAGTAAGTTTAGGCATGACCGGGCGGCTCACACCTTGCGACGAGACGCCCATTTATCAATCCCCACCAGCAACAGTGCAATCAGGACAAACCCGAGCAGCACGCCCAACGCATTGATAACTGCGCTGCCAAAACCGATCGTGCCAACGTCAATAAAAGGGTACATGTAATCGCCGAGCATGTTGCCGCGCAGCAGAACGTAGGCGAAATAAACCACCGGGTACACCACCCAGAGCGGCACATGGCCAAGGCGCAACCTGCCTTTGGGCACGTAAAGCCACCAATACAGCATGAACGCCAAAGGCATCACATCGTGCAGCAACTCATCGGCAATCCATTGCCAGCCCTGCGGGTGCCACAAGTGGCGCAACAGCACGTTATAAGCGATGCCGACCAGCGCGATGCTCACCACGATGCCGCCGCACACGGCGGGCTGTCGAAAAAACCGATGCCCTGCCGACTGACGCGCAGTCAGGGCACAGCTCAGCGCGACCGCCACCAGCGTATTGGTGAGCACAGTAAAGAAACTTAAAAAACGCACCAGCCCACCGAGCAGGCTGGCGTGGTCGGCATAACGGCCAATGAAGATCAGATAAAGCTGGATCACCAGACCCGACCAGCCCAGGCAAGCGGCGATCAGGGCGTAAAGGCGCTGTCCCTGCGCGTGTTGCGGCTGTTGGCTATGCATCGATCTGTATCCTTGAGGTCCGGCGTCCATGCCGGGCTTTTCTGGCGGGGCTGAAAATATTGAAGAAGAACTACCAGCCCTTGCTGCGATGCAGCTTTACGTAGAGGGCTTCGACTTTTTCGCGCGCCCAGGGCGTCTTGCGCAGAAAGGTCAGGCTGGACTTGATGCTCGGGTCGCTCTTGAAGCAGCGAATGTCGATGCGCTCGGCCAGACCGGACCATTCATAGTGCTCAATCAAAGCCCTGAGAACCTGCTCGAGGGTGACGCCGTGCAGCGGATCGGGATTAGGTGTTGTCATGACGAACCTTGAAGCGAATGAGTAGAGATGAGCCAGAAACAGGCGCACGGGACGCGCCGGGCTTGTCGAAAACGTCGGCCATTGTAAGCGTCGTGGGTGCATAAACCCACACGCCTTAATGCACTGTTGCGAAACCGGCAATGATCCATGTCAGGTTTATTGCTTTTAGAAAAATCGTTAGCGTCCTATCATTACCCGTTTAAAGGATTGCACGCTTCCCTTCTGAAGAGAAACCGTTAAACAAACACCTATGCACGAATTCAGGAGGCAATGGTCTACGACTCAATGACCACGCCGGGCTGAACGGGCAACCGTGTTCTGTTTGACGTTGAATTCGACTGTCGGTGATTCGTTTCAATAAACGGCTTCAAGGAATGCTGCCAGGGTCGGCGACGCATACGAAAACAAGATATCAACTACTTACTTCTCGCGGAGATTCGCATTATGAGCACTGAAGGTGCTTCAAATAGAAATCGCCTGTTGCCGACCCTGCTCGGGCTGGTGATCCTGCTGATGGGGCTGGCGTTGCTGGTCGGCGGCGTCTGGCTGCTGCAACTGGACGGCTCGTTGTATTACCTGCTGGCCGGTATCGGCTTCGCTGTAACGGGCGTGTTGCTGATGACCGGGCGTGCGGCAGCCCTGGGTCTGTACGCGCTGCTGCTGTTCGCGAGCACGGTATGGTCGTTGTGGGAAGTCGGCCTGGACTGGTGGCAACTGGTGCCGCGTCTGGCGCTATGGTTTGCACTCGGCATCGTGTTGCTGCTGCCGTGGTTCCGTCGGCCGCTGCTGCTCAACGGCCCGGCGCGCATGGGCACTGGCGCATTGAGCATCGCTGTGGTGCTGGCCGGTCTGGCCGCGCTCGCCAGCCAGTTCACCAACCCTGGCCGTATCGAAGGCCAACTGGACCGCGAAACGGCTGGCACCACCAACACCGCGCCGGCCATGCCTGACGGCGACTGGCAGTCCTATGGGCGTACCGCTTTCGGCGATCGCTATTCGCCACTTGCGCAAATCACGCCGCAAAACGTCGACAAGCTGCAACCGGCCTGGACCTATCGCACGGGAGATATTCCAGGGCCGAACGATCCGGGCGAAACCACTGCCGAGAATACCCCGCTCAAGGTCAACGGCATGCTTTACGTGTGCACGCCGCACAGCCAGGTAATCGCGCTTGATCCGGATTCGGGCAAGGAAATCTGGCGCTTCGACCCCAAGCTCAGCACTCAGAATGCGGCCAACTTCAAGGGTTGGGCGCACATGACCTGCCGTGGCGTGACTTACCACGACGACGCAGCCTATGCCGCCAGCGCTCCGGCGCAAAGCCCGGCAGCACCGGCCGCAGCCAGCGCTACGTCAAGTATCTGCCCACGCAGAATCTTTCTGCCGACTGCCGATACCCGCCTGATCGCCCTGAACGCCGACACCGGCAAGATGTGCGAAGACTTCGGCAACAAGGGCTCGGTCGACCTGACGGCCAACATGGGTACGTTCGCACCGGGCGGCTACTACTCCACCTCGCCACCGGCGGTGACCAAAGATTTGGTAATCATCGGCGGCCACGTAACCGATAACGTTTCGATGGACGAACCGTCCGGCGTGATCCGTGCGTACGACGTGCACACCGGTCGTCTGGTCTGGAACTGGGACAGCGGCAACCCGGAAGAAACGGCTCCGATTGCCGATGGCAAGATCTACACGCGCAACTCGCCGAACATGTGGTCCATGTTCAGCGTCGATGAAAAGCTGGGCATGATCTACCTGCCGATGGGCAATCAAACGCCTGACCAGTGGGGCGGTGATCGTACGCCAGAGTCCGAGAAATACAGCGCGGGTCTGGTTGCACTGGACATCGCGACTGGTCACGTACGTTGGGGCTACCAGTTCACTCACCATGACCTGTGGGACATGGACGTGGGCGGCCAACCGACACTGCTGGACATGAAAACGGCTGATGGCGTGAAGCCTGCGGTATTGGCCTCGACCAAGCAGGGCAGCATCTACGTGCTGGATCGCAGCACCGGCAAGCCTATCGTGCCGATCAACGAAGTGCCGGTTCCACAGGGTGCTGTTGCAGGCGATCACACGTCGCCGACTCAGCCCAAGTCCGACCTGAACTTCATGCCGCCGCCGCTTAAAGAGCGCGACATGTGGGGCGTGACGCCGTTTGACCAGATGATGTGCCGGATCGATTTCAAGTCGCTGCGCTACGACGGCCCGTTCACGCCGCCATCGTTGCAGGGTTCGATTGTGTATCCGGGTAACTTCGGTGTGTTCGACTGGGGCGGCATCTCTGTCGATCCGGTTCGCCAGATTGCATTCGTCAATCCGAACTACATGGCGTTCCGCTCCAAGCTGGTGCCTTCTGCCGACGTTGAAGGTGGCCCGGGCCGCAAGAGCGAAACCGAAGGCGTGCAGCCGAACAAGGGCGCACCGTATGGCGTGATTCTGGAACCACTGCTGTCGCCGATGGGCCTGCCGTGTCAGGCACCGGCATGGGGTTATGTAGCGGCGGTCGATCTGACCAACCAGAAAACCATCTGGATGCACAAAAACGGCACCGTGCGTGACAGCTCGCCGATCCCGATCCCGCTGACCATGGGTGTTCCAAGCCTGGGGGGGGACTTTCACTACCGCCAGCGGCCTGGCCTTCATGAGCGCCATGCTTGACCAGTACCTGCGTGCTTATGACGTGCGTAACGGCAAGCAACTGTGGGAAGCCCGCCTGCCAGCAGGCGCGCAAACCACTCCGATGACTTACACCGGCAAGGACGGTCAGCAATACGTGCTGGTCGTGGCCGGCGGTCACGGCTCACTGGGCACCAAACAGGGTGACTACGTGATGGCGTTCAAACTGCCCAAGTAAGGTGGTTTGGAGGTAACTGAACAAGCGGCTATCGAGAGGTAGCCGCTTTTTTTATGGCCAGACGCTCGGCATGCCGTTCTGGACGCTCTGCGTCCTCTTTGTGGCGCTTCGCGTCACACAAGGGTTCTGCGATGTCAGTTGGATATGTTCCAGGCTCAAGGCACCTTT
>NZ_ATDK01000379.1 GCF_000444135.1 Pseudomonas avellanae BPIC 631 | reverse complement strand
ATCCCCCGGATCAGCGCCAGAGCCCAGCCGTCACTTACGTCGCACTCGGTGTCGTCAGTGCCATCGTGATAAAAAAGCGCTTTTGTTTATGTGCAGCAACTACGGGCCAGGCATGACGTTGCGCTGCAGCAGATGTGATACATAGCGTCCGTTACGAATGGCATTCCCGATGAACGATTGAGCAAGATGTTTGACTTTTGTGGCGCTACGCGCCGCATGTTGGTTCTGCGAGTCAGTGAGATTCGGGCTAGGCATGGCGTTGCGCTGCAGCATTCACCGCTATGCGACTTCTCATTCCTCCTTCAACGACTCCACACCCATCTCGTCCCACACCGCTTCGGCGAGGTGAAACGTCGCGTTGGCCGCCGGAATGCCGCAGTAGATCGCGCTCTGCATCAGCACTTCCTTGATCTCTTCGCGGGTTACGCCGTTGTTTTTTGCAGCTTTGAGGTGCAGGCGCAATTCGCCCTCACGGTTCATGCCGATCAGCATGGCGATGGTGATCAGGCTGCGTGTGTGGCGGGGCAAGCCTGGGCGGGTCCAGATATCACCCCAGGCGTGCCGGGTGATCATTTCCTGAAATGCTTCGTTGAAGGGCGTCAGTTTGCTCAGGCTGTTATCGACGTGTGTGTCGCCCAGCACGGCGCGACGCACCTGCATGCCAGCTTCGTAACGTTCGTCTTCGGTCATCGGGAGATCCTTGTGTGTTCAGCCACGGCACGTTCGACCCACAGGCGGGCCTGGCCAAGGTAATGGGCCGGATCGAGCAGGCGATCCAGCTCGGCGCAAGTAAGTTGCTCGCTGACCTGCGGGTTGTCGCCGAGCACTTGACGCAAATGCGCGCCCTGCTCCACCGCACGCCGGCAGCACTGTTCGATCAGATGATGGGCCGCGTCACGGCCGATGCGCTGGGCCAGCGCAATGCTCACGGCTTCGGCCAGCACCAGGCCTTGGGTGGATTCCAGATTGACCCGCATGCGCTCGGCGTCCACCTGCAAACCGGGTATCACCTGCAAAGCCTGTTGCAGCGAACCGGACACCAGACAGCACAGCTCCGGCAGGGTTTCCCACTCGGCGTGCCACAGGCCCAGGCTGCGCTCGTGCTCCTGTGGCATGGCCGACAGCATCGTCGCAACCAGCCCCGGTGCCCGAGTGGCTGCGCCGATCATCACCGCTGCGCCCACCGGGTTGCGCTTGTGCGGCATGGTCGAAGAGCCACCTTTGCCCGGTGCGGAAGGCTCAAACACTTCGCCCACTTCGGTCTGCATCAACAGGCTGACGTCACGCCCCAGCTTGCCGAGGCTGCCGGCGATCAGGCCCAGGACGCTGGCAAACTCTACCAGAAGATCACGCTGTGTGTGCCAGGGCTGCTCGGGCAGTTGCAGTTGTAGTTCACTCGCCAGTGCTTCGGCTACCGGGAAGGCCTGGTCGCCCAGCGCCGCGAGGCTGCCGGACGCACCGCCGAATTGCAGGCACAGCAGACGCGGCTTGATCTCGTTCAGGCGCTGGCGATGGCGAGTGATCGCGCCCAGCCAACCGGAGATTTTCATCCCCAGCGTGACCGGCGTGGCCTGCTGCAACCAGGTGCGCCCGGCCAGCGGCGTAGCAGCATGGCGCTGCGCCTGTTCAGCCAGTGCCTCGGCCAGTTGCGCAAGGTCACGCTCCAGCAAGACGATGGCCCGGCGTATTTGCAGCACAAGCCCGCTGTCCATCACGTCCTGACTGGTTGCGCCCATGTGCACGTAACGCTCGGCTTGCGGGTTGCGCACGGCAATCTGCCTGCCCAGCGCCTTGACCAACGGGATCGCCGAATTGCCGGCGCTGCCGATGGCAATGGCCAGTTCGTCGAAATCGAACAGCTCGGCGCGGCAGCTCTGCTCGATATCAGCCACGACCCGTTGCGGGATCAGGCCGATCCGCGCCTGCGCCCGAGCCAGCGCAGCCTCGAAATCGAGCATGCCTTGCACCCGGCCTTCGTCCGAGAAAATGTCGCGCATATCGGACTGCGTGAAATAGGCATCAAACAGTTGATTGCTCGGTCTGTTCACATCAACGCTCCAGATTGAACGGTTTCAGGTGGCATCGGAATGACTGACCCAACCCTTGATCAGGATCGCCAGCGCCGCCAGTGCCGCCGGGATCACCAACGCAGTCAGTACCTGCTCGAAATTCCAGCCCAGGCCCAGCAACGTGGCACCGGCCCAGGCGCCCAGAATGGCACCGAAGCGGCCGATCCCGAGCATCCACGACACGCCCGTGGCGCGGCCCTGCGTAGGATAGAAACGTGCCGCCAGCGACGGCATCGCCGACTGCGCGCCATTGATGCACATACCCGCGAGCAGTACCAGCGTGGCCAGCACCGCGACATTGCCCAGACTTTGCCCGACCAGATACGCAAACACCCCAGCCAGCGCATAGGCGAAGCCGATGACTTTATGCGGGTTGTAACGGTCCATCGCCCAGCCGACACCCACGGCGCTCAACACGCCGCCGAACTGGAACAACGCACCGATGAACGCCGACTGCTCCATGCTCGCGCCGCTGTCACGCATCAGCGTCGGCAGCCAACTGGTTAGCAGGTAAACGATCACCAGCCCCATGAAATAGGTCAGCCATAACAGCAAGGTGCCAGCGCTGTACGTACCGGAAAAGATCACTTTCAGGACGTTGCGGCTGCTCACGGTTTTCTGCTCGGGAACGGTAAACGCAGTCACCCCCGCCACTGCTTTGGGCGCAATCGGCGCAAGCACCTTGCGGATTTGCTCGGCCCCGCGATTGCGCACCACCAGAAAGCGTGCCGACTCCGGCAGCCAGACCATCAACACCACCGCCAGTACCAACGGCAGGATACCGCCGAGCATCAGCAGGCTGTGCCAGCCCATGCTGGGGATCAGCTTGGCCGACACGAAACCGCCGCAGGCCATGCCCAGATTGAACCCACAGAACATGCTCGTCACCAGCAAGGATTTGAGCCGCTCCGGGGTGTATTCCGAGAGCAGCGTGGTGGCGTTGGGCATCGCAGCGCCCAGCCCAAGACCGGTCAGCAAGCGCAGCACCAACAACTGGTCGATGTTGCTGCTATAGGCGGAAGCAAGGCTGAAAATCCCGAACAGGAACACCGCCACCACCAGCACCACCTTGCGGCCGAAACGGTCAGCCAGCGGGCCGGAACCCAGCGCACCAAAGACCATGCCGATCAGCGCGGCGCTCATCACCGGGCCGAGGCTGGCCCGGTCGATGCCCCATTCCTGGCTGAGCGCCGGCGCGATAAAACCCATCGCAGCGGTGTCCAGGCCATCGAGAAACACGATCAAAAAGCACAGCGCAACGATCCGCCACTGATACCCGGATAACGGCTGCGCGTTGATGAAAGCCTGTACGTCGAGCGTGCCGGTTGCAGGGCCGCTGGCTGTAAGCGTCATGAAGGTGTCCTTTTATTTTTATAAGGTCGCCTGCCGATGCAGGCGCCGTGAAACGCACGCACATGTTTCAGAAATCGAAAAACACCGTTTCGCCTTCACCCTGCACGCGGATGTCGAAACGATAGGCCGGTTGGCCCTCGTGCGTACAACGACGCGCAATCAGGGTTTCGCGACGCGGCGGCTGCTCGATCAGGTTCAGCACCGGGTCGATGGCATTGGCCTGCGCCTCATCATCGAAATACAACCGCGTTTGCAGATGAATATTGATGCCACGGGCAAACAGCGACACGCTGATGTGCGCAGCCATCGGCACACCCGCCGCATTGCGCACCGAACCCGGTTTTACGGTCTTCAACAGCCACTGACCGTCATCGGTGGTTGCGGTGCGGCCAAAGCCGTTGAACGGCCGGTCGGGATGAAATTCGTGGTCATGAACGCCCTGATGATCGGCCTGCCAGAACTCCAGATAGGCATCGCGAATCAGGTGGCCGTTGCCATCGAAAACGTTGCCCAGCAGCACGATGTGCTCACCCGGCGCTTCGGGCCTGGCCATCTCGTTCCAGATTTCCAGCTCTCGGATCGGGTTGCCGGCCACTTGCGGGGCCAGACCAATGTGCACGTAAGGGCCAGCGGTTTGCGAAGGGGTTTCCTGCAGCAATTGAACGGGCATGTCGGGCCTCCTCAGCAGTTTTCGAAGTGAGTCTTGCGCTGACCGCGCAACACGATGTCAAAGCGATACGCCAGGCAGTCCATCGGGTTGCCCAGTGCCAGATCAAGCCGGGCGATCAGGCTCTGTACCGCATCCGGATTGGTGATCGACTTGACGATCGGGCAGATCGGAATCAACGGATCGCCTTCAAAATACAGCTGGGTGATCAATCGCGTGGCAATCGACGGGCCGCTGATCGACACGTGAATGTGCGCCGGACGCCAGTCGTTGGGGCCGTTGCGCCACGGGTACGGACCGGGCTTGACGGTGCGGAAGCTGTAATTACCCTCGCTGTCGGTCAGGGTACGCCCGACACCGCCAAAATTGGGGTCGATCGGGGCCAGGTACGCATCACGTTTGTGGCGATAGCGCCCGCCGGCATTGGCCTGCCAGATCTCCACCAGGGTATGCGGAATCGGCTTGCCGTACTGGTCGCAGACCCGACCGGCAAGCAGGATGCGTTCGCCGATAGGCAGCCCGCCGTTGTTGAAGTTGAGCAGCAGGTCGTTGTCGTGCTGGCCAAACTGCAAATGCGAGAAATCCGGCCCGGTGGTTTCGGAAATGGATTGCGGGATACTGACCAGCGCCTGACGCGGCGAACGCAAAATCGAGGTCTTGTAATCAGGCGTCAGGGCTTTGGGGTGCCAGTTTCGATCACGAATGACAAAGCGGCTATTGTCCACGGCGGACATGGCGTTCTCCTTGTTTTTCTTATGGACGCGCAGGCGTCGATCACTTGCGCTACAGGCTGCGGCAAAGTGTCGCGCTATTTATGCTTACAGAGAACTGAAATAAAACCACGCATCCATAACCAAATGGTTATGCATACTGCCCATCCCGGTAAGCCGCCCCAACGGTTCGCAACTCATCCACGCACCACTGCGCCGCGCGTGTCAGTGGCAAGGCCGGGTTGCTGCACAAACCAACCGAGCCGCCGGGCTCGCGAATCCCCATGTCCAGTTCGACCAGCGTGCCGCCTTTCAACTCCAGCAACACGGCGTCCAGCGGCGCGATCCAGATCGCATTGCTGCACTGCACGTAACGGCGGCTCAGGGTCAGTGAAAGGGTTTCCAGGCGCTGGCGCGGCATCTGAATACCGCACTGCACGAACAGGCTGTCGGCAAACTTGCGGATGGTGGTGCCCGCCAGTGGCAGGACCAGCGGAAACTGCTCCAGGCTTTCACGCTTGAGCGGCGCGGCCAGCAACGGATGGTCATTGCGCACCACCAGCGTCATCGATTCGTTGTAAAGATGCTCGAAGGTCAGCCCTAGAATCTGCGGGCTGTCGGTCATGCGCCCGACCACCAGGTCCAGCTCGCCGACACGCAATTGCGAGAGCAGATAAGCGCTGGGGCCGGTCATCACACTGACGATCAACGCCGGGTGACGCGTGTGCAGGCGTTTGACGACCTCTGGCACCAGCAGGCTTTCGGCGGTGGACAGCACGCCCAGCCGCGCCGTAACGGTTTCATGCTCGCCGGAGCGCAGGCTACTGACCCCGTCACGCAACGCCTGGACGCTGGGCCCGGCGAAACGCATGAACGCCACGCCCGCTTCGGTCAGCGCCGCGCCGCTCTTGCTGCGCACGAACAAGGTCGTGGCCAGCAGGGTTTCCAGCTCCTTGAGGCTTTTGGACAGGGCAGGCTGACTGATCGCCAGCGCATCGGAGGCCCGCGCCAGACTGCCCTGCCGTGCCACTTCCAGAAAGCACACCAGATGGCGAAATTTGATGCGGGTGTCGATATTCAATGCGCGTCGGGTCCGGGAGTGGTGGAGAAAAATTCCGTTCAACGGCTGAGAAAAGAAACCACCTGAGGCGCCTCAAAGGGCCACTCCAGTTCCTCGCCCGTGTCGATGCGGCGCAGCACTGGAACGCGCAGTTCATAACGCTCTAACAGTTGCTCATGCTCGCCGATGTCGATCAGCTCGACCATCAGGCCATGCTCGATTGCAAACGGCAGCAGCACCGCTTCGGCGACCTCGCACAACGGGCATCCCAGGGTGCTGAACAGCTGGCATTCGGGTGGCGTGAGCATGATTGACCCTCTGCGGCTACGTGACAAGCATCTACGTGACAACCAAAGCCTGATTCTAGGCCTGACGCCCTATCACGTCGACACCCGGAAATGCGTCTTGCTGAACGCATTGGCGCGGTCCTGCACCGGCTTCTCGAAACAGCGATAACCGACCCAGCCGTAACACACCGCTGCCGCCATCATCAGCACGGCGAAAAACAGGTTGTCCAGGTAGCTCTCGGGCCAGGTCCCCACCAGGCTCCAGACCCGCCCGATCACGCCGAGCACCAGCAGATGTGACAGGTAAATGGTGTAGGACATGTCACCTGTAGCAACCAGAAAACCCGGCACGACAAGCCGTCGGCGCCGCTCCAGTAAGGCGAGGGTCAGCACCAACGTGCCGAACGTCCCGCCGACCATGAGCATGCGCAACAAACCCTGACTGTCGTAAAGCCGGTAAACACCTATCAGCGGCACCGCCACCAACAGCGCGACAGCCAGCAAGGCGTAGACGGCAACCGTCGGCAACCGTGCACTGTGGCGACCATAGAAGAACAGCGCCAGCGCCGCGCCGAGGATGAACTCCAGCGAATAAGGATGCAGGATGATTTTTAGCGCGGAAGAATGGTCCTGCCAGTCTGCCAGTGCGTTGAAAACGACAATGATCAATGCCCAGCCGCCGAGCAGCAGCGGCAGACTGCGTTCACGAAACAGCAGAAAACCGGAGAACACCACGTAGAACCACAGCTCGAAAAGCAGTGACCAGGCGACCATCACCAGCAACACCTTGTCATTGGGCAGCAGCAGGAAGGACATGAGCAGGTTGGACCCACCGTGCCCACTGTTGACCATCCCCGGCTGTACCAGAAACACCGCCAGGGTGATGAAAAAATACAGCCAGTACGTGGGGTAGATCCGCGACACCCGATTGAACAGAAAGCGCCGGGCCTCTGCGCCACTCTGGAAGCGGCCACGACTGACAATCACCATCACGAAACCGCTGATGACAAAAAACAGGTCGACACCCAACTGAAAAAAATCGAGCAGTGGCGGCAGGAGAATATCGCCCCCGGAAAACTTGCCCTCGACTGACATCATGTGAAACAAAACCACCCCCAGGACTGCAACGCCCCTGAGCCCCTGCAGGGAATACAGCCGCTCCATGCCACTCTCCATTCAGCTCGACGCGCTCATCTTCAGTGCCTTTTCATGCCGAACACAGGCTCGCCCGTTTCAAGCATAGCCAAAGGCCAGAAATACGGAACCCCCAACGTGCACAGTCGTTGTGGTTTTTCCTGACGGATGCTTTTGGAGTAAGGTGCAGCGGCAGTGGACGGCCTGATCGAACACGATACGGCAATCGAAGTGAACCTTCAGGAATCCCCTGTACTCGAAACACCCATATGCCACCTAAACGGAGAAAACCATGGCTCGCCAAACCGCACAGAATGCTCAGGAAATCCTGAGGGCCGACTTCCAGGTACTGGTTGCAGATACCGAGAAATTGCTGGCACACACCGCCTCTCTGGCAGGTGATCAGGCCGACGAACTGCGTGCCCAGATTCGTGAAAGCCTGTTGCGTGCCAAGGAAACGCTTAAAACAACCGAAGATTCGCTGCGCGAGCGCGGTGAAGCGGCGGTGGTTGCTACAGAAGACTATGTTCAGAACAACCCCTGGCAGTCAGTCGGTATCGCCGCAGGTGTCGGCTTTCTGATCGGCCTGCTGGCTACAAGGCGCTAACATCATGACTCTGGGAACGGAATCAGCACCGCCCGAGGGAACTCCGGGCTCTACACCGCGGCGCCTCGGCGCTGCATTCCTTGGCCTGTTGCACAGCCACGTCGAACTGTTCGGCATCGAGCTGCAAGAGCAGAAGGCCCGCACTGTCAGCCTGTTGCTGTTTGCAGGGCTGGCGCTGGTTTTCGGCCTGCTGCTGCTCACCGGGCTCTCGGCGCTGCTGCTGATCGTTCTGTGGGACAGCTACCGACTGGCCGGGATCATCGGCCTGTGCACGTTCTACTTTCTGGCCGCGATCTTCTGCGGATTGCGCCTCAAGGCAGCGATTTTCGATGAGTCGTCGCCGTTCCATGCGACCCTTGAAGAACTGGCCAACGACCGTGAGCGATTGATGCCATGAGTGAACCCAAATCGCACCAGAGCAATACTCGCCGTGAACTGCGCAAGGCATTGATCCGCCTGCGCATGGAAATGCACCGTCAGGAAATACGTCACGAATCGACGCAACTGCTGCAGCCGTTGCAACGCTTTCGCGGCATCCGCCACGACTGGAAAAGCGCACTGGGCTTTCGCCACGCGCCGCTCTGGGGCGTGGGCTCGGTCGCCCTGCTGGGCTTTCTCAGTGGCAAGCGCGCCAAGACCGGGCGTACCAGCTTTCTGGGCCGCCTGCTGAAACTCGGCATCACTCTGACGCCGCTGATCAAGGTGGCCCTGCAGCGCCGCGCCATACAGAACCGTAACCACAGGCTCTGACTGCACCAGCCTGATATGAATCAGGCTTGAAACCGAATGCCCGCCCCGATGTTTCGCGGCGGGCATTTGTTTTTTGTGCGTGCCTGTTTACCTCTCTGCACACTTAAGACCTTGCAGCAGGCCCGTCGAACCGGGAAGCTACGCCACTATCATTGATGGAGTGACCGCCTTGGATTGGCAGACCCTGCTTAACCGCGAACGACTCGGCAAAACCCTGCACAGCCCCGAAGAACTAGGCCGCAGCCCGTTTCACAAGGACCACGACCGGATCATCTTTTCCGGTGCCTTTCGCCGTCTGGGGCGCAAGACGCAGGTCCATCCGGTGTCCAGCAACGACCACATCCATACTCGTCTGACCCACTCCCTAGAAGTCAGCTGCGTCGGCCGCTCGCTGGGCATGCGCGTCGGCGAGACCCTGCGCTCTGCCCTGCCAGACTGGTGCGACCCCAGCGACCTGGGCATGGTCGTGCAGTCGGCCTGCCTGGCACACGACATCGGCAACCCTCCGTTCGGCCACTCCGGCGAAGATGCGATTCGCAACTGGTTCAACCAGGCGGCCGGACGAGGCTGGCTCGATGCGATGAGCGAGACCGAGCGCAACGACTTTCTCAACTTCGAGGGCAATGCGCAGGGGTTCCGGGTGCTCACGCAGTTGGAATATCACCAGTTCGACGGCGGCACACGCCTGACCTACGCCACCCTGGGTACTTACCTCAAATACCCGTGGACGGCCCGGCATGCCGATTCGTTGGGGTACAAAAAGCACAAGTTCGGCTGCTACCAGAGCGAACTGCCGATTCTTGAGCAGATCGCCAGCAAGCTTGGCCTGCCGCAACTTGAAGAGCAGCGCTGGGCACGCCATCCGTTGGTCTACCTGATGGAGGCCGCCGACGACATCTGTTACGCGCTGATCGATCTGGAAGACGGTCTGGAAATGGACCTGCTGGACTACGCAGAAGTCGAGTCGCTGCTGCTTGGGCTGGTCGGCGATGACTTGCCGGAAACCTATCGGCAACTGGGCGCCGGTGATTCACGCCGGCGCAAACTGGCGATCCTGCGTGGTAAGGCCATCGAGCACCTGACCAACGCGGCGGCCCGAGCCTTTGTCGAGCAACAGGACGCCCTGCTGGCCGGCACCCTGCCCGGCGACTTGGTCGAGCACATGCACGGCCCGGCCAAACGCTGCGTGCTGAACGCCAAGGACATGGCTCGCAAGAAGATCTTTCAGGACAAGCGCAAGACGCTGCATGAAATCGGCGCCTACACCACGCTGGAGATCCTCCTGAACGCCTTTTGCGGGGCAGCCGTCGAACAGTTTGGTGGCCGCACGCCCTCCTTCAAGCACCGGCGTATTCTCGACCTGCTGGGCAACAGTGCGCCCGATCCCAAGGCGCCGCTGCATGCCTCGTTCCTGCGCATGATCGACTTCATCGCGGGCATGACCGACAGCTACGCAGGCGAAATGGCCCGGGAAATGACCGGACACTCCGGGCACATCTGACCGGCAGCCGCCAGCCAGCTTCCTGGGCAAACCCGGAAAGCTGGCTGGCCTGACCTGCTTACAACGCAAAACTCAGACAAGCCCTACACGCATGTCAGACGAGTCCTATCGCAGATTTTCTTGCATCCCTCAATAATTCCAGCCACTTCAACCGCCGCACCGGCACGTCATCCATCCGCCTGCGACACTTACGGGTCCGCACGCCGCCTGCCGATGCCTGAACGCCTCGCCAGGGTTTTTCCGGAAAACTCATGTCCAAACACAGCCTGCGCATCCTGCTGGTGGAGGATCACCCTTTTCAACTGATCGCCACTCAGGTGCTGCTCAACAATCAGGGCTACTTCCTGCTGACTCCCGCACTGACCGCAGCAGAGGCGATGGACGCCATGCACCGCAGCCCCGAGCCTTACGGGCTGTTGCTGTGCGACCAGTGCCTACCGGACAAGACGGGCATCGAACTGATCAGCGAGGCGGCCCGACAAGGCCTGCTGCGTCAGGCCATCCTGCTCAGCGGCGTGCCCGACGCGCAGCTTGAAAGCCTGCAGCAACTGGCGATGGAACGCGACCTGCCGCTGCTCGGCTGTCTGAGCAAACCCCTGAACGGCGCCGACCTCAGCCGTTTGCTGGAAAACATTCCTGCCTGACGCCGACAGCCCGGTTTTTTATCCGCCTCGGATTTGCCTGCCTTTGATGCCAGCGCCTGAAGCGGAACCGCAACGCTCTTGTACGTGGCGATTAACAAAAGATGCAACAGAAAACACGCTGAAGGCTGTGAATTCGCGTTCAGACGTGTAGGAAAGTTTCAATAAACAGGCCTGATGATTCCAGGAAGTAATAAACAACCTGCACATCAATAACCCATCATCACACCGAAACGCGCGCTAACGTTTAAACACACTTATGTTCATCGTAGGCTTTTACGTACTCCGATACGTTAATTTTTGTAGGACTTTTCCTATATATGCCTGCCGGGCAAGTCTCTTCATGTGCCTGCCCGAACATCTGAGCTAAGGTGCGCGCTTTCTTCGCTGCTTGTTATGGAATGGAATATGAACTCAGTTTTTATCATCGACGACCATCCGGTTATTCGAATGGCTGTAAGAATGCTGCTGGAAAACGAAAACTATACCGTGGTCGGCGAGACCGATAATGGTGTCGACGCGATGCAAATGGTTCGCGAATGCATGCCCGACCTGATCATCCTCGACATCAGCATTCCCAAGCTCGACGGGCTCGAGGTGCTGGCGCGCTTCAGCACCATGGGGCTGCCCTCCAAGATCCTCGTGCTGACGTCACAGACCCCCAACCTGTTTGCCATCCGCTGCATGCAATCCGGTGCTTCCGGTTATGTATGCAAGCAGGAAGACCTCAGCGAGCTGCTCAGTTCGGTGAAAGCGGTATTATCCGGCTACAATTACTTTCCCAGCCAGGCATTGGCATGCGCGGTTCGTGAAGACGGGATGACCAGCGAGCTGGAGCTGTTCAAGTTGGTCAACGACCGCGAACTGATGGTGTTGCAATTGTTTGCGCAGGGACGCTCGAACAAGGAAATAGCCAAAGGCATGTTTCTCAGTAACAAGACCGTCAGCACTTACAAGACACGGCTCATGCAAAAACTGAAAACCAGAACCTTGGTAGAACTTATCGAGATGGCAAAACGCAACGCGCTAGTGTACTGTTTTCGAAAAAATCAGCCACCAACTAACGGAAAATTCAAATCTTATCAATAGCTTAGCTTGCAGGTTATGGGTAACTTATTTCGAAAA
>NZ_ATDK01000378.1 GCF_000444135.1 Pseudomonas avellanae BPIC 631 | reverse complement strand
TTTTCGAAATAAGTTACCCATAACCTGCAAGCTAAGCTATTGATAAGATTTGAATTTTCCGTTAGTTGGTGGCTGATTTTTTCGAAAACAGTACACTAGACGACACGGAGAGATAACCGCCGGATGTTTATAATCCAGCGATTGATCATGCGTGTCCTGTCTTACTTCCAGCGCGCCATGAAAATGGCCCTACCGCTTTCATGCGGTGAGCGATGAACCAGCTTGGGAATGCTTTCTTCAGTGATGCCTTTGCCTGCAAAAAAATAGAAGCGGTCTTTCTTGGCTTCGTTGGTTTTTTGTGCGATAGCTTCGGCATTTTTGGGGATCATTTCTGCGTATTCCCCTGTTTCAAAAAGCTTTTTCGATTCTGATGGCTTGACGAACTCCGTACCTCGGCCTTCAACGGTTGCGATGCAGATGACTTTTTTCGGCTCCTTATCCTGGTGCCATTTATCCGCCCCCTGATTTTTGGCCCGCCGCAGCTGAAACTCTTGTGGTTTCAGTTGCTCCTGTTTCCCGGTAAGTCTCGTTGCAATGTCTTTTGCCACTGCCGTGACCGAGCGCTCATAGTCGGTTCCCGTCAAGTCGATGACTTGTCCTACGGTCTGGTTTCGCCATGCGGGATTGCTGAGCGTGCTTCGCTGATGCAAATAGCTTTTCGTAGACTCCGACATACGAACGCTGAAATATCCCTTATCCTTAAGTCTTTCCGTCTTTTTCTCAATGACTTCAGGCTTCAGTTTCAACTCATCAAATGGCTGGGGCTGGGTGTGATAGGCCGATGTGCCCGCTCCACCACGGATGCTATTGATCATAGGCATTTCCTCCGGGTAAATGGATGGTTTAAAGTTGGGGCTGCCTCGCAGGCGTTTTAAATAGCCGTGTTTGATCTCTCCAATGATCGGGGTCTTGGTGGCAATCAGTTGAAAAGCGGTTCCGTCAGCCGGTCGGTTTTGACAGGCAGAGGGTGTGCGCTGTCATTGTCGCGCCGTCAGCCACCAGCCAAATCAAACTGAACCCTCACCCCCACACGCCACCTAATCCCCTTACGCGTCGCTTGAAACCGTTTTACGGCAAGGGGCAATTCAGGTCGCTGCGGGTGTCACGGGCTTTTCGGTCAGGCGTCTCGCAGCATCGGAGCCGGGGGCCGGATGGAACAGGACATCATCAGATTTTTCACAGACTCAGAATTTCTGGGCATTTCGCTCGCTAACTGGATATTTGCGGTTTTTGTCTCGACCATGAGCTTTTTGCTGGTCAGGGGCGTTATCGGCTTTGTGCTGCGAAAGATGCGCGCGCGGCCCGTCACGCCCAATCGGCATATGAGCTACATCGTTGTGCAGGTGCTGTCTGGCACCAGTAATACGCTGTTGCTGCTGGCGTCGATTCTTGTCGGCATCGGTATGCTCGATCTGCCGGAGCGTTGGCTCGGGCGAGTCAGCAGCCTGTGGTTCGTGGTCGCGGCGTTGCAGGTCGGGCTGTGGGCGAACCGGGCAATTGCGCTGGCGTTGCAGCGCTATTTCGTTCGCCATAACACCGATGAAACCTTTCAGGGCAGTGCATTGGCGACCTTGAGTCTATGGGGCGCAAAGGTATTGTTGTGGGCGACGGTGGTGATGGCGATGCTGTCCAACGTCGGGGTCAATATCACCGCGTTTGTGGCCAGTCTCGGGGTCGGCGGTATTGCGGTGGCGCTGGCGGTGCAGAACATCCTTGGTGACGTCTTTGCCTCACTTTCGATTGCGGTGGACAAGCCGTTCGAGATCGGCGATTTCATCGTCGTCGGGGCGCTAGCGGGAACGGTCGAGCACGTCGGCCTGAAGACCACGCGCATTCGCAGCCTGGGTGGCGAACAGATCGTGATGGCCAACGCGGACATGATCAACAGCACCATTCAGAACTACAAACGCTTGCAGGAACGACGCATCGTCTTCGACTTCAGGCTCACCTATGACTGCTCTGCCGATCAGGTGCGCGAAGTGCCGAAGAAGGTCGAGGAGATCATCAATGCGCAGAAGCTGGCGCGCTTCGACCGCTCGCATTTCCGCGGCTTTGGCGAGACATCGCTGGAGTTCGAGACCGTCTTCATCGTTCTTGACCCCAGCTACAACGTCTATATGGATGTGCAGCAGGCGATCAATCTCGAGATCATGGAAGCCTTCGCCGAGATGGATGTGCGTTTCGCATTCCCGTCCCGCACGGTGTACGTGGCGTCCTTGCCACCCGTGAAAACCTCACGGCACACCGCGCTGGAAGCTGCCGACGCGAACGCGTAAGCAGGTTTATCAGGCGGGAAAGTGCAAGGCGTTGGTCAGGTCGCCCATGGGCGCCTGGCCGCGCGCGATCATCGCTTCGTCGCGGCGTTTCAGGCCGTCGAGCTTTTCCAGGCCGTGGACGCGGGTGATCAGGCGCAGGATCGAGGCCGTGTCGTAAATTGTGTGGTCCACTTTGCCTTTGCGCGCGAACGGTGAAATCACCAATGCCGGAATCCGCGTGCCGGGGCCGAAGCGGTCGCCTTTGGGCGGTGCGACGTGGTCCCACCAGCCGCCGTTCTCGTCGACCGTGACGACGATGACCATGTTGTCCCACTGCGGGCTGTTGCGCAGCACCTTGATGACGCGGTCGATGTGCCGATCACCCGATGCCACGTCGGCATAACCGGCGTGCATGTTCAGGTTGCCCTGGGGTTTGTAAAAGGCCACGGCAGGCAACTTGCCCGCTTCGGCATCCGCCAGGAAGCGATTGGTGCTCGACTCGTCGCCCAGGCCGCCATCGCGCAGGCGCTTTTTGCGTTCTTCAGGGTTCTGCGGGCCTTGCTGTTTGAAGTAGTTGAACGGCTGGTGATGGTATTGAAAGTTGGGGATTTTCGGGATGCCGGTGGAGTCCTTGAATTCATCCAGCGTCACTTGCCAGGCCCCGGCGTACCAGGCCCAGTCGACATTCCTTTTCGACAGCTTGTCACCGATGTGCTCGTGGCTCTGCGGCACCAGCACGTTGGCCAGGTCCGGTTTTGAGTAATCCGGGTTCTGCGGGTCACGCAGCCAGGTTGGCCAGTACGGCGGGGCCAGGGTGTTGACGGCGTAGTTGTCCGGAGTGATGGCGCTGGGGCCGAACTGCGGTGGCCCTTCCATGGCGCTGGCGGGCGACTTGTCCAGTGGTTTGAGGCGCGAGTCCAGCGGATTCATGCTCTGCAACGAGGCAATCTGGGATTTTGCAGGCGAGTCGGCGGCGTTCGGGTAGATCGGCGCAGTGGCCGAGATCAGGTATTGATGGTTGAGGAACGAACCGCCGAATGCACCCTGAAAGAAGTTATCGCACAGCACGAATTCCTTGGCGACGTCCCACAGACGCAGCGAGTATTGCGTCTGCGCGTAGTTGCCCATGGTCAGCCCGCCGGCATCGGTCCAGGCGACAAACCGGTCGTTCTTGCCGTCGTTGATTTGCATCTGGTTCTGATAGAAAACGTGCCACAGGTCGCGGGTGACCAGGCTCAGCGGCAGGTCCTCGGCGTTCGGTCCCTTAAGCGGGAAGGGCGCGTTGGGCAGGTTTTCCTGAAACTGCACGCCCACCGGATAGGTCACGCCGTCGACGGTCTGCGGCCCGACTTGCAGAACACCGCCCCAGGCAGGCGGCAGTTTGTCCAGCACGGTGCCGTTGCGGTCGCGCTGCACATAATCGGCAGGCCTGACGGAAGACAGGGGTTTCTGCACGCCCGGGAAATCCCCGAACAGGTTGTTGAAGCTGCGGTTTTCAGCGTAGATCACCACCACGGTCTTGACGTTTTCACGCAGTGCGCGGTCCAGTGCCGGTCCGGCAAGGTGATGCTTTTCGGCCTCTGCGGGAGGTCTTTCATGAGCCGAGACATAACCACTGAGCGTCACACCTGCGCCCAAGGCTGCCATGCCGCCGAGAAAACGACGGCGGCCGGGGTTCTCGTTGGTGTTTTCGTCTTCTGGTTTGTCGCTCATGCCGAATACCCGCGCTGGTTAGTTTGTTACCAAAGATTTCAGGCGAGCGTAGCGATGAAATGTGACGGTATTGCTACACGGTGCCGGGGTATCAAGGCGCCAGTGGTGCAGTGTAGCGATCAATGATTCGCTGAATTTCTCCCGACATGCGCATCCTTAACAGCGTGCGCAGAATCCTGTTCACCGGCAGCTCCGGGTTGTTACGAATCAGGCAGGCTGCGGGCTGTTCAGCAACAAGGGCAATAGGCTTGAGTTTTTTACCGGCGGGCAGGCTGCGATTGGTCCAGTCGAGGATCAACTGATTGGTCACTGCGTAGTTGTAGCGTCCGGCCATCAACTTGCCCAGGGTCTGGTTTTGAGTGCGTGCGTCTTCACGATTCAACTGGTGGCTGTCGAACAGGTGCTGCAGGGCAGGGTAGTTGTAGCCCAGTACGGTGCCGACGGTCTCGTTATCGAACTGCTCGGGGTAAGGCCCGGCGGCGGTCTTGGCCGAGGCCACCAGCCAGTCGCGCTGATAGAGAATCGGCAGGCTCCATAAATAGTCGCCGGACAGGTCGGGATACCATGCCTGAGCGCTGTAACAATGGATGTCCACTTCGTCATGCTCAAGCGCCCCTTGAATGCGCAGGCGCGGTATGACGTGGTATTCGGCGTCTCTGCCCACCTGGTGCGCAAGGCTTTGCATGATATCGAACAGAATGCCGGATTCGGGCTGGTAGTCGGTGATTTGCATCATCGGCATGGTCCAGCCCTCGTTTACCGCAAAGCGCAGCGGTGCCTGCCCCGCCTGGCTGGTTTGCACGAGTGAGAACAACAGGCCCGTCGCGATCACGATCGCACGGGCAGTTTGAGGCAGTGCAAGAGCCCGGATACAGCACTTCAATTCATTCATTTAGCTAGCGTAGACACAATAGAGACGGACACCGGATGCAATTTTGCCCCTGCTCGGCTAGCATTGGCGGTCTTCCGCTTACCAGTTGCGACGGTTTTCAATGAGTTATCAGGTTCTTGCACGTAAATGGCGTCCGCGCTCGTTCCGCGAAATGGTCGGCCAGGCCCATGTGCTCAAGGCCCTGATCAACGCGCTGGACAGCCAGCGCCTGCACCACGCCTATCTGTTTACAGGTACGCGAGGCGTCGGCAAGACCACCATTGCGCGGATCATCGCCAAGTGCCTGAACTGCGAAACCGGCATCACCTCGACGCCCTGCGGCACCTGTTCGGTGTGCAAGGAGATCGACGAAGGCCGTTTTGTCGACCTGATCGAGATCGACGCCGCCAGCCGCACCAAGGTCGAAGACACCCGCGAGCTGCTGGACAACGTGCAGTACGCGCCCAGTCGCGGACGCTTCAAGGTCTACCTGATCGACGAAGTGCACATGCTCTCCAGCCACTCGTTCAATGCCTTGCTCAAGACGCTTGAAGAGCCGCCGCCCTACGTCAAGTTCATTCTGGCCACCACTGATCCGCAAAAGCTGCCGGCGACCATTCTGTCGCGCTGCCTGCAGTTTTCCCTGAAAAACATGACGCCCGAGCGCGTTGTCGAGCATCTGACCCACGTGCTGGGCGTCGAGAACGTACCGTTCGAAGATGACGCGCTGTGGCTGCTCGGGCGCGCTGCCGACGGTTCGATGCGCGATGCCATGAGCCTCACCGATCAGGCGATTGCCTTTGGTGAAGGCAAGGTCATGGCGGCCGATGTGCGCGCCATGCTCGGCACGCTGGATCACGGTCAGGTGTTCGATGTGCTGACCGCGCTGCTGGAGGGTGACGCCCGTGGCGTGCTGGAAGCCGTGCGTCATCTGGCCGAGCAGGGGCCTGACTGGAATGGCGTGCTCTCGGAAATTCTCAACGTGCTGCACCGCGTGGCAATTGCCCAGGCGTTGCCCGAAGGCGTCGACAACGGCCATGGCGACCGCGACCGGGTGCTGGCCCTGGCGCAGGCACTGCCCGCCGAAGACGTGCAGTTTTATTACCAGATGGGCCTGATCGGCCGTCGTGACCTGCCGCTGGCACCGGACCCGCGTGGCGGTTTCGAGATGGTCCTGCTGCGCATGCTGGCGTTTCGTCCGGCTGACAGCGAAGACGCTCCCAGACAACCGCTAAAGCCAGTGGGGATCAGCCAGGCCACGGTTGATTCCCGCAAAACGGTGGCTGATGCGACACCTGTTGCATCGCCCGCTTCCACGCCGCCGGTCATGGCTGCGCCTGACCCGGCCTTTGAAGCGCAGCCGCCTGCTTACGCTCCGGCGCCGGCTGCTGTTCAGCCAGAGGCAAAAGCCGAGCCTGCGCCGGAAATCAAACCCGAGCCTGCGCCTGAGTCGGTCGAAGAAATCGATCTGCCGTGGAACGAGCCGAAAGCGCCGGTGGCCGAAAAGCCTGCCGAGCCCGAGCCTGTGGCAGAAGTTGAAGCAGAGCCCCAGCCTGAGCCGGTAGCCGAACCGGTTCTGGAAACGGTTTCCGAGCAGCCAGACCTCACGCCGATGCCGGCCCCTGCGCCTGCCAGCCCTGTGCCGGATGCGCCGCAGGCCCAGCCGTCGCCACCGGTCGAGGAACAGCAGGTCACGCCTGCGATGCTCGAAGCGATTCCTGACTCAGCCTATCTGTCCGCCCCGATGGACCGCGATGACGAACCGCCAGCGGACGACGATTACGTCGAGCCGGACATAGACATCGACCCGGCGTCCTACAGCTACCTGGATGAACTGGCCCACGAGAGCGTCGTCGAGCTTGAAGCCGTCGAACCCGAGCCTGCTCCGGCCGCCATGCCTGCCACCGGTCTTGCTGCCGATTGGCTTGAAGTGTTTCCCAAACTGCCGATCTCCGGCATGACCGGCAGCATCGCCGCCAACTGCACATTGATGGCCGTCGATGGCGACAACTGGCTGCTGCACCTGGACCCGGCGCACAGCGCGCTGTTCAACTCCACGCAACAGCGCCGCTTGAACGATGCGTTGAACCAGTACCATGGGCGCACGATCAACCTGAGTATCGAGCTGATCAAGCCCGAGCAGGAAACCCCTGCCCAGGCAGCCTCACGTTTGCGCAACGAACGCCAGCGTCAGGCCGAAGCCTCAATCCAGGCTGACCCGTACATCCAGCAGATGCTCCAGCAGTTTGGCGCTGTGATCCGCGAAGATACGATCAAGCCCGTGGACGCGCCGGTGGTGCAGACTCAATAATTGAAGACAGGGCGCCTTTGGCGCCGCGCAAACAAACCATCCATTTTCGAGGAGATCTCCCATGATGAAAGGTGGCATGGCTGGCCTGATGAAGCAGGCGCAGCAAATGCAGGAAAAAATGGCCAAGATGCAGGAAGAACTGGCCAACGCAGAAGTCACCGGTCAATCGGGCGCAGGCCTGGTGAGCGTGGTGATGACCGGTCGTCACGACGTCAAGCGCATCAATCTGGATGACAGCCTGATGCAAGAAGACAAGGAAGTGCTGGAAGACCTGATCGCCGCCGCCGTCAACGACGCCGTGCGCAAGATCGAACAGGCCAGCCAGGACAAGACCGCCTCCATGACCGCTGGCATGCAACTGCCACCGGGCATGAAACTGCCGTTCTGACAGTAGCTGCGCGACGATCAATGCCAGGCCGGGTGCCTGGCATTTTTCTTTCTGGTTTTCTAATAAGCGAGCCGAGCTTGTGCCAGTGCGCTGACATGCAATTCGTGACGCTCCGTGTCACATCTGCGCTGCACCACGCCTGCGATAACTGCACGCTTAGTCCGCCCCCTTACTCCCGAACTCTTACAACGTGAAGGCCGGGTTGTCAGGGTTGTATCCAGCGTTCTTAAAAGCATTACCCAGCTTTTTCTCAAGCGACGACCGACTGGTGTCTGCCAACGCAGACGAGATTATTCTCGCGCGAGCCATTCCATGGCTGGTGTCGTCCCCCGGTACACGCTCGGCGTAACACAGCCCTTTTTCAATACATTGCATTCCAGCTGGCGTATGGTTGATGAACGCATCGGAAGGGAGCAGTTCTTTAAGCCGTTGTGCGAGTGCTTGCGCAGAAGAAAAATCATTCCCGACATAGAAAACCGCAGCATCTGTGGTCGTACCAATCTTTCCAGGACCCGCCACTTTGGAACCTAAGATATCGCGATTCTCCGCGGTCAACTTAACAGCTGCATTAACCATCTCCTTGTGGAATTCAGGTTTGACGTTTACCGTCAGGCGCGCTTTGACATCCTCAGTACCAATTCGCTCACCAGAACGCTCGATTCTGTAATACTTGTTTGGCGCTTCAGGGTCGTTTTTCATGAACTCTTTCGTGTATCTTTTCAGGACCAATCCATAAAGTTGATCCAGATTCTGCGGCCAAATATTGATATCGTTCTGACCGTTCAGTTTGTACATATTCGCCAGGCACGCCCTATGCTCGGTGGGTGGCATCAGGTTTACACGCGGGAGTTCTTTTGCGTAGAGCTTATAAATAGCACCAGAATTCAGGGTGCCTGCGTCTTTCGCCTTATTGGCCAGCTCCAGAAGGCTGCTCTTTACCAGTCGCCCATTGGGTTGCTTATTTTCCTGGACGGACGTGGCAGCCGAGCTGCTTTGCCCTTCCTCAATGTTGAATAGCATACGGTCCAGATGCGTTTGCCCCTGGCGTGCAAAACGCGGTACGGAAGAGCCACGCTTGTCATTCAGTAATTGCGCGATCTGATCGGACTGACTGCTGGAACCTGCACTTTTGAAAAATGTACCAAACTTCGACGGTTTGCCAGAACGCTCAACAGTCAGCTCGTCATTGGCAGCCGCACGAATCTCATAGGATTTGCCACCCACCTCTATTTGACCATGCGCTTTGAGCGCTTGAACATCCACTTCTGAATGCCTAAGTGCTTCAATGTTAGAGAATCGCGTTTTTATCGGGTCCATGTCTCATCCTCTATTTAGTACGCATCGCGTCACATCAGGTGATGCTTCTTTGAAAAAATGTTTCGCTTTGGATTTTCGTTCAGGTCGAAGGACCGAAATTTTTCCCTAGTGTGCCGTCTCAAAATTAACTTCTCTCATGCCTGCGTGCTCATTGCCGCGCGGGCTCGCTGTATTTTGTTCAAAATATCTTCTCCCTTAGCGTTCCAAACG
>NZ_ATDK01000377.1 GCF_000444135.1 Pseudomonas avellanae BPIC 631 | reverse complement strand
CTAACGGAAAATTCAAATCTTATCAATAGCTTAGCTTGCAGGTTATGGGTAACTTATTTCGAAAACAGTACACTAGCGTCGATTTTGAAAGTTTTAATCCATGCCCGAAGACACCCATGTACAATTAAATAGCCACCATCGATTTGAGTGGCTTGCTTGCATAAAGATAAATAAGTTCAATTAATTCATGCAGATATCACCAAGTTAAATACCGACAAATGGCACTCGTGAATACTCATAACTCTGTATCAAAATTGAAATAAATCTGTTGCCAAGTATGTAACTGCGGACTATGTTTTGGCTGCGCTCAATCAGGAGCCAACCATTAGCAGGTGTGCAGGGATGCAAAAGTCGAAGTATGTGAGTGCTGCCCGTTATTCTTCAAAAACCGTAGCAACTGGCGCACTGTGCGCGCTGTCTTTCACTTTCGGCTGTTCGGCCTACGCTGATTATGTCGAGCAGGGAAAGTTGGGTGATGCGGCCAGTTGGCGCTCGGCAGAATTCCAAAGCGACTGGGGCCTGGGTCGGATTCAGGCTGATCAGGCCTACGCTGCTGGCATTACGGGCGCAGGGGTCAAGATCGGCGCGCTGGACTCGGGTTTCGATCCGTCTCATCCAGAAGCCAGCCCATCCCGCTATCACGCAGTGACCGCCACGGGCACTTACGTCAACGGCACACCGTTCAGCGTCACTGGCGCGATCAACCCCAACAACGACACCCACGGTACGCACGTCACCGGCACCATGGGCGCGGCGCGCGATGGCGTGGAAATGCATGGCGTGGCGTACAACGCGCAAATCTACGTCGGTAACACCAATCAGAACGACAGCTTCCTGTTCGGCCCAAACCCGGACCCGCAGTATTTCAAGGCGGTGTATGGCGCACTGGCTGATGCTGGCGTGCGCGCCATCAACAACAGCTGGGGCAGCCAGCCGGCCGACGTAACCTACGCCACCGAAGCGGGCGTGCGTGCCGCCTATGCTCAGCATTACAACCGTGGCACCTGGCTGGACGAAGCGGCCAACGTCTCGCGCAAAGGCGTGATCAACGTATTCAGCGCCGGTAACTCCGGCTACGCCAACGCCAGCGTGCGCGCCTCTTTGCCATATTTCGAGCCAGACCTCGAAGGCCACTGGCTGGCCGTGTCGGGCCTCGACGCCTCCAACGGTCAACGCTACAACCAGTGCGGCCTATCCAAATACTGGTGCATCACCATGCCCGGCCGGCTGATCAACAGCACCGTGCCTGGCGGCGGTTACGGCATCAAGTCCGGCACCTCTATGTCTGCACCGCACGCCACCGGCGCACTGGCGCTGGTGATGGAACGCTTCCCGTACCTGAACAACGAGCAGGCGCTGCAAGTGCTGCTGACCACCGCCACCCAGCTCGATGGCTCGGTCACTCAGGCACCGACCACCAGCGTCGGTTGGGGCGTGGCCAATCTGGAGCGGGCGATGCGCGGTCCCGGTCAATTGCTTGGCACCTTCGACGCCAACCTCGGCGCAGGCTTGACCGATACATGGAGCAACAACATCTCCGATCAGGCGCTGATTCAGCGTCAGGCCGAAGACACCGCCGAGCAGGCCTCTTGGCGGCAAACACTGATCAGCAAAGGCTGGCAAAACGGCGTCGCCAGCACTGCCAGCCAGCAGGACCAGGCCGACTACGCCACCGGCACTGCGCGTGCTACTGCCGCTGCCCAGCGCCAGTACCAAGGCAGCCTGATCAAATCCGGCGCGGGCCGGCTGATTCTGGAAGGTGCCAACACTTATCGTGGCGAAACGCTGGTCAACGGTGGCGTGCTGTCGGTCAATGGCTCGCTGGTGTCCGCCGTGCAGATCAATGCGGGCGGCACGCTGGGCGGCAATGGCCAGATCGGCGGGCTGACTGCGCGCAGTGGCGGCGTGGTCGCGCCGGGCAATTCCATCGGCACCTTGCAGGTGGCGGGCGACCTCAATCTGGCACCGGGCTCGACTTACGCGGTTGAATTGTCCCCCACCGCCAGCGACCGCATCGTGGTCGGCGGCACCGCCACCGTCAGCGGCGCCAACATGGCCGTGACGCTGGAAAACGACAACGCCGCTCTGCTCAGCAGCAACCAGACCAGCAGCGTCATCGGCCGTCAATACAACGTGTTGCAAGCGGCTGGCGGCATTCAGGGCCAGTTCGGTTCGGTCACCGACGATTACGCGTTCCTCGCTGGCAACCTGGCGTACACCGGCACCGGCGTAACCCTCGCCCTTGAGCGCAACGGCGACAGCTTCGCCAGCGCTGCGCAAACCGACAACCAGCGCAGCGTGGCCCAGGCCATCGAGCAACTGAGTGCTGGCAATTCGGTGTACGAGAGCGTCATCCTCAGCCCGGACACCGCCACCGCCCGCCGCGCCTTCACCCAGTTGTCGGGCGAAGTGCATCCGGCCATCGCCACGCAACTGATCAACGACAGCCGCCAACTGCGCGACGCCGTGGGTGATCGCCTGCGCGTCGCAGGGCTGTACGACCAGCCAGCACCGGGCAGCGAAGACAACTCGGTGTGGGTCAAGGCACTTGGCGCGTGGGGCAAAAACGCCGGCAGCAGCGACGCTGCCAGCTCGACCTCATCGCTTGGTGGCCTGCTCGCCGGTGTCGATGGCCTGATCAGCGATCACACCCGCCTGGGCGCAATGGCAGGTTACAGCGACACCTCGCTCAGCCTGGGCGACGACACCCACTCGCGAGCATCGGCAGACAGCTACCACTTGGGCGCGTACATCGGCCACGAACAGGGCCCCGTGCGCCTGACCGCAGGCGCGTCGCACAGCTGGCACCGCATCGACGTGAAACGCGACCTGCAATTCGGCGCGTTCGCCGACCGCCAGAAAGTCAAACGTGACGCCCAGTCGAGCCAGGTCTTCACCGAAGCCGCCTACCGCCTCAACCTGCAACCGCTGACACTGGAACCGTTCGCCAACCTGGCTTACGTGCACTTCGACAGCGACAGCTTCAGCGAAAAGGGCGGCGCCACGGCCCTTAAAGGCGGCGACGACACCCGCGACACCGTGCTCTCGACCCTGGGCATACGCGCCGGTAACCGCTTCAACCTCAACGACACCCAAAAACTCGATGTCTCCGCCACCCTCGGCTGGCAGCACAACCTGAGCGACACCTCGTCCGAGCAACACCTGGCCTTCGCCAGTGCAGGCAACAGCTTCAACACCCAAAGCGTCTCAATGGACCGCGACGCCGCCGCAGTCGGCGCCCGCGCCAGCCTGGCGTTGGGCAAGGACGCACGCATCAACCTGGACTACAACGGCTTGCTGGGTGCGCGGGATAAGACCCACGGTGTGGGCTTGTCGCTGGATTGGCAGTTCTGATGGAGGATGCCTGCGGGGTGTAGTGGCCCTGCAGGCACTCGGTAATACCTATCGTGCCAATGCTCCGCGTTGACACGCATTTCGTGACGCTCCGCTTCACATCCAAGCCATCAGGCAAATATCAGATTACCCACGAATCCAAGCTTCTGCCCGGAGGGCGTAGGAGCGAACTTGTTCGCGATCTGCCGGGAACCGGCAGCAAAACCTGTGCAAGCGGTACATCAGGCACAACCAAAGTCACCCATTTCGGCCCGCTTCGTAACCGTCGTAACCTCCTGAAATACCCACGCCCTTCGGGCAGAATCTTGCTCTTCCGGCCCGTCAAGGCTCATGTATAGACTTCAATGATCAGCGCTACGACGATGATCTGGCAGCCAAGCAAGTGCTGCTTTTGAGCGACCAAAGCTGACGTAAGAATTTTCCGAATTTTTACGGGTTTCATGTAAGCCCCAGAATTTCTTGCACCTCTTCTGTTAAGTTGCTCAGGCAGAGCTGTATCAAGAATTGTCAGGGAGACTCCGAATGTTCTTTTTTCACATGCTGCCTTCATGGGATAGCATACGGCGACAGCTTGACCGCGATATCGCGCCCTACAGAGGGGGCCATTTTCGCACACACCGAAATGAACCCGTCCCGTCGCCCGCATTGATCATGCGCCGTTTCAATTGCGTTCGGTCCGCGTTCGACCGTGCCGAATGGGAGGCTTGCCGCATACTGGGACAGCGGTTCGTCGATCTCGACATCTCCAGCATCATCAAAGACTTGATCGATGTCGTTACCCAGATGGCCATGATCGTCGTAGGCAGTGCTTTTGTCGGAGGGGCGGCCGGAGCAAGCGCTGGCGTACTTTTTTTCGGACTGGGCGCTGTTCCCGGTGGTTTGATTGGGGCTGCGTTGGGTGCCCAGGCCAGTGCCTTTATATTGGGAATACTGGGTCTGGAAGCCATCGCTGAATCCGTCATCGACGGCTTTCCGCGCATCATTGAATACTACACTCGTGGCATCACCACAGCATGGCAAGGCCCCCGCGAACAAGGGCGGAACCCGTTCATGGGAGACGACCTGGCTGCACAGAACAGTGCTGTTCAGGAAATCGCCCAAGGGCACGTTGAAGTGGTGATTCTGCTTCTGGGCGCGATGGTTCTGTACATCACACGCGGTCGCGGTAATGCTCGTGCTCTGGCGAATGAAATGCGAGCCAGCGCCAAAGGCGAGCGATTGGGCCAGTGGATGCTTGAGCATGAAGATGAGCTGAAGAAGCGACCGGATTTGCAGAGGCCAGAGCCGCGTAGGGGAGCGCTTGATACGCAGGAGCCCTCATCTTCATCATCAAGCCGTCATGAACCAGACTCACCTGAACAAGGTAGGTCAGGTTCGACTTTAGATGAAAAAGAGGTTGCCGACGATAGTCCAAAGCTTTTAAATAACGGCGGTTTCAGAGGCTGAGTGCAACACCCGGCTATTGAGTTAGGGATGGACTCTCATGATGCTTGGACATCATTTCCGTCATCATTTCGATAGGGCATCTGTA
>NZ_ATDK01000376.1 GCF_000444135.1 Pseudomonas avellanae BPIC 631 | reverse complement strand
ATCATGAGAGTCCATCCCTAACTCAATAGCCGGGTGTTGCACTCAGCCTCTGAAACCGCCCAGTCATAAAAATGAACGGGCTTCACGAGTCCGCCGATCAGTTGCAGACTGACTGGCTGCCCAGCGTCAGGCAGGCTGGGCGCATAGAAACGGCCGGATTGTTGTATCGCCTCGACGCACGACGCTTTGTCATGGATGATCAGCGACAGTCGCCCGAGTCTGTCAATAAACTGAACGGATTGAAAAATACCTTACTGCAAACAGCTGACACTTATGGCCCACTGGTGTCGAGCCCGCAGGAAGAGCAGGTATGGAAGCAAGTCAAAGCCGATGCGCTGGCCTACAGCGACAAAATTGACCAGCTGGTTGAACTTAGCAAAAGCAAATCCGACAGCGAATTATTCGTATTTATCCGTGACATTACCAGCCCGCAGGCGAAGGCCTTGCAAACATCGATAGAACAATTGATCGAAGTGAACGTCAAGGGCGCAGAACAATCAGGGGCGATAGCGGATAAAAATTATGAAAGTGGGCTGACTGTTACCCTGACACTGATTATTCTGGCGGTGATTATTACCTTGATCGTTGCCACGCTATTCACCCGTAGCATCGCAAGACCCGTTCAGGCATTGCTCGATTCAACCCGCAGAATCGCCGAAGGCGACTTGCGCACCACGGTGGACATCACCGGGGCTGATGAGCTGACCGAACTGCAAAAAGCCACCGCAACCATGCTTTCGAGCCTCAAGGGCACCATTCAACACATCGCTGACGCGTCGGGCCTGCTGGCCTCGGCCGCCAAAGAAATGAGTTCGATCACTCAGGACTCCACCCAAGGCATTCAGCGCCAGACCATGGAAACCGAGCAGGCCGCCACGGCGGTCAACCAGATGACCGCCGCCATTGAAGAAGTCGCGCGCAATGCGGTCGCCGCCTCGACCTCCACCCAGGCCTGTGAAAAGTCTGCGCAAACCGGCCAGGATTGCGTCGGCCAGACCATTGCAGCACTGGAAAAGCTCAGCAACACCGTGGACAAAACCGGCGTCGAAGTAGAAGGGCTGGCCCATCAGGCGCAGGACATCGCCAAGGTGGTCGATGTCATCCGCGCGATTGCCGAACAGACCAACCTGCTGGCCCTCAACGCTGCCATCGAGGCCGCCCGCGCGGGTGAACAGGGGCGCGGGTTTGCTGTGGTCGCCGACGAGGTCAGGGCGCTGGCCCACCGCACTCAGACGTCTACCCAGGAAATCGAACAGATGATCCAGAGTATTCAGAAAAACTCCAGTGGGGCCGTCCAGTCGATGAAGCAGAGCAATGCGGAAACCGACGCAACGTTGCTGATTGCTCAGCAGGCGGGTGTCGCAATCAAAGAGATCACCACCTCGATCAGTCACATCAATGAACGCAACCTGATGATTGCTACAGCCTCCGAACAGCAGGCTCATGTGGCCCGTTCGGTCGATGAGAACCTGGTGAGCATTCGCGATTTGTCGGTCCAGAGTTCTTCTGCTTCCAGCCAGACCTCTACAGCCAGCCAGGAACTGTCCCGTCTGGCGGTGGACCTGAGCCGTCTGGTGGCGAGGTTTTCAGTCTGATTGACCTCTGCTGGCTCGAAGGCTTGATCAAAGCTCTTGACGGGGTTTACGCCCAGCCTGTGCGACTCAAGCCTTCAGCCTTGAACACCAGCGCCTTCAAACCGCCATCGACTCGTGCATCCGGGAATTCCGGCGGGTTTTCCAGGCGTTGCTCGAAGCGCAGGCAGGGGGCTTCGATCGCAGTGTGCTGAATCAGAAAGTCCGGCCCCAGCGCGGGGTCGTTCATGCACGCCAGCACCTGACCGTCCTCTTCAAGCAATTCGGGCAGGCGACGCAAGACCCGTTGGTAGTCCTTGTCGAGCATAAAGCTGCCTTTCTGGAAGGAGGGCGGGTCGACGATGATCAGGTCGTAAGGCCCCGAGCGAGTCACCTTGGCCCAGGACTTGAACAGGTCATGCCCCAGAACGTCACCCGGCCCAGATCGTGGTCGTTGAGCCGATGGTTCTCGCGACCGCGATTCAGCGCGGCACGGGCCATGTCCAGGTTCACCACATGGTCGGCTCCACCGGCAATTGCCGCAACCGAGAAGCCGCAGGTGTACGCGAACAGATTCAGGACGCGCTTGCCCTTTGCCTGGGCCTGCACCCATTCACGGCCGTAGCGCATGTCCAGAAACAGCCCGCTGTTCTGCTTCTTGCCGAAGTCGACCTTATAACGCAGGCCGTTTTCGCTGATCACCCATTCATCCACGACCTCGCCGGTCAGCCACTGCGTTGTGCTTTGCGGCAGGTAGCGGTGTTGCAGCAGCAGGGTGTGAGCCTGGCTTTTTTGCCATTGGGGCGCTTCGATCAGCGCGTTCAACTGGTGCGTCAGTGCGGCCAGTTCGGACGCTTGCGGCTCCTTGAACACCGAAACCAGCACCACGCCCTGCATCCAGTCGACCGTAATGTGCTCCAGCCCCGGCCACACGCGACCACGGCCGTGGAACAGGCGGCGGGTTTCATCGGGTACCTCGCTCAGGGCGTCGAGCAGGTGCTGTTGCAGAATCGCGAGTGCTTCAGGGGTCATGACGAAGGTCGGTTATGAAAGGCGGCGTATGGTAAACGTATTTCAGCGAATGGGAATCATGGGGTTCAGCGTGGCATGTACTGTCGCTGCCAGCGATGTGGGATTTTCAGCGACACCAGCGCCAGTAACGCTGACAGGCTGGCGCTGACCAGCAAGGCATCGAGCCCCAGACGATGTTCAAGCAACGCGCCGATCACTGCACCGATGAACATCCCGGCCCACGGGACCAGTTGAATGCGCCAACCATCCCGGCGTTCGCCCAGCATCCAGCGGCCCAGGCCGCGCCCCAGTCGCGACAGCGCGCCGGTCACGTAGGTCAGGCCCACCGGCAGCCCGTTGACCTGCTCGACAGCGGCATTGAGCATGCCCATCGCCAGAATCGCCCAGATCAGGGCGAGCATGTTGTTCGCCAACGGCCAAGCCGCAGCGGCACACAAGAGCGTGGCGATAGCCAGCAGCAAGGGCAGGGCGCGTCGGTTGCCCAGGCGCGCAACGACAACGCCCAGTGCATTGCCGGCGATAAACGCAAGGATGGCCAGGGCCAGACGGAGTGTGACGCTCAAGTCGCCATCACTTATTGCTACCGCGAGGCGAGTGGTGTTGCCGCTCATGAACGAGACGAAATCGCCGGTGGCCATGAAGCCGATGGCATCGGTCATGCCTGCCAGCACCGACAGGCTCGCCACCAGGCACATGCCGACCCTGCCACGCCATTTCTGCAGGTGCAACTGCCGTGGGCTGGCGCTGGCATTTATGGGCGGTGGCAGCATCGCAGGTCCTCTGGACCAGTTGAAACAGTGGCTTCAGCCGTTCATAGCGGCTTGGCGCGGACGATTCTTTTCGCCCTGACCTCGTCTGCGTAAGCCTTGAGCTGGTCGGCATCGCTGTAAAGCCGATTGACCATCTGCAAGATCGCAGTGACGTCAACATCCTTCATTTGTGAAGCGAGCTTGAGAATTTCTTCTGCCGTGCTCTCGAGGTTGGTTGCTGTCCCTTTCAAGTGCCGCTTCAGCTCCTGGGTCGACTTATTGAGCGCCATACGTGTTCCTGTGCCAAGACCTTGAATTCCATACCCGGAGCATCGCTTTTTCCGCGATAACAAGCAATCAGGCTGATGCCTGAGCCTTGGAGTTATCGGCCGATCCAAGGCGATCTACAAGGCCGGGCGCTCAATCGTCGCGGGTCAACACTTCAAGCAGCTCTATTTCAAACGTAAGGTCAGCGCCCGGCTTGATATGCGCGCCCATGGTCCTGTCGCCATAGGCCAGATGAGCGGGGACGCACAGTGTGCGCTTGCCTCCCACCTTCATGCCAACAAGGCCCTGATCCCAGCCTTTGATAACGCGCCCGGTGCCGATCACGCACTGGAACGGCTTGCCGCGCTGGTGCGAAGAGTCGAAGACCGTGCCGTCTTCCAGGGTTCCGGTGTAATGAGTGGTGATCAACGCACCTTTGACCGCTGCTTTGCCTTCACCGATGTGCAGATCGGAAATCTGTAGTTCTTTGCTCATTGCGGGGCTTCCGGGTAAAGCGCGCTCAGTGAATGTCGCGGGAAGGCTTTCTCGCAGAAAAGCGATTCGATGACAAGCTGATCAAACAAAAACGGGCAAGCTTTCGCTTCCCCGTTGCAGGCCAATCAAAGTGTCTGTCAGAGATTCTGCGAACTGACCACCATGGCCTGGGCGATGTTCTCTTTCTGCTGCTCGGTGAAGCCGTCCCAGATGTTGGTCTTGGCGTAGTAGCCCAGGCCTGCCAGGCAATAAAGGCTGAGGGTCAGCACGATGGCAATCGAGACGAACGTCCAGCGGCCTCCGTCCTCATCGTTTTCCCGTGTGAAACTGCGCGAGTAGTTGTCATCCGGGCCGCGCGAGAGCAGGGCGGACGACAGGCGCTTGAACCACTGGAACAGATGAACGACAACAATACGCAGCATAGGGATATGACCTCAAATGTTAATAAAACGGAATGCTTGCGGTGCTCGGCGGCACCGAATACAAAAGCTGAAAACGAAAAAAGCCCGTCTATGACGCAATGCTGTTCACTT
>NZ_ATDK01000375.1 GCF_000444135.1 Pseudomonas avellanae BPIC 631 | reverse complement strand
TGGCCAAACTGGATCGTGATGCGTTCTTCAATGCTGAGTTCATGATATGACATAGGTTCACCGTACCGGATTGGTCAGGTGTTGCGCTCAGTTTTTGCCGCCGCCCCGAATCAGGCGACAAATCGAGGCGTCAAAACTTAATGAGGACGATTACGCCACAGATCAAAACCGTCGAGCAGCCAGTCAGTTCCTGGACGGTCAGCACGATTGCTTCATCGCTAACGTCGGGCGAGATTTTGAAACGTTCGGACTCAAGGCGCTTTAGCCAAAGGCAAAAGCCGTTGCGTTCCCAATACAAAATCTTCACTCGGTTGCGGGGTTTATTGAGAAAGACGAAAAACACCGGGTCGAACACTGCCACTTTTATATCCTGTTCGACCAATGCGGAAAGGCCATCAATGGATTTTCTGAAGTCCACGGGTTTGGGGTAGAGGTAGACTTTTTCGACTTTAGCGTCGGGTCGCATCATGAGGTGCTGGCTCCGGAAAGGAATCGGGAGCAAGCATCGGGGATCAGCTGAACGATTTGAATGTGGGGTTAATGGCGCGTTTACGTAGATTTGGCTGTCGAAGTCGCATAGTGACAAGCGATATGTCAATTCTGAGATTCGCCTGCAGCGCTGTGAACAGGGCTATTCAGAGATGATCTGGGCAGGCCTTATCGTTCCGCCCAATGCATCAAAAACAGATCGAAGAACCCGAGAGCAACTGCAGCGGTGGACCTTACCGCCGATTTGACCACGGGCCTTCGCACTCAACGACCTCCCAAAACTAGGACACCGCAGTAGAATGCCTCCCTGTCTTGGCCTCCCGTGCGCTAATGCAACACGCCGGATGACAAATCCCGTGCCTGTCGGCCCAGCACTTCGATCCTGCTATCGGGATTAGAGCGGTGCCGGTGCTAGTCACCCCTGCCAATACCGGTAGTTGGCGCTATTTCAGTTTCTTAAATTCAGGGCCGATACAGTAGTCGTAGGAACACAAAGGGAGTCAGTGATTCATGCAGACGACTCAGTCTGAAAAGCCACAGAGCAACGCTACGCCAGAAAAATTTGAGATTCTTTGTGCCAGAGTCGGCGCTGCAAGAGTTCGATTCCAGCCTCCGAAAGATGCCCCAAAAATCCTGGTGGCGATTTGGCATGGATCGGTTTCAAAAAATCCCGGCAAAAAAAATACCACGCCAATTTCGAACGTTGTATTCCGAAAGCTACGCTCAGATAACTCGCTTGGAGGTATCCACGTCGTCCCATCCGCTATTTCGTTTCTGGGGACGCTCCGGGTAGGTAGCGTTTGGTCCGATGGCGCACAGATCGGCCGTCTCGCGATGACAATGCTGTCTCCTACCGAAGTCTGGGCGGTTTCAGAGGCTGAGTGCAACACCCGGCTATTGAGTTAGGGATGGACTCTCATGATGCTTGGACATCATTTCCGTCATCATTTCGATAGGGCATCTGTA
>NZ_ATDK01000374.1 GCF_000444135.1 Pseudomonas avellanae BPIC 631 | reverse complement strand
TGCGCTCCGACTGCCTGTCCAAGTGGACGTGGGGCAGGTGTCCAAGTGAGCTTGGAATGAGTGTCCAAATGATCGTGGGCTGAGTGTCCAAGTGTCGTGGAATCCGCAACCCACGTAGCGATGGTTGCCAACGAGTTGATCTTTGCCCATCACGAAGAGTCCGTGGGTGCGTTTGAAGTCGCGCTGCCTGCTGCGTTGCTGCACGATGTGCTCGAAGACACGCCAGTAACTCAGGATCAGCTGGCCGAAGCATTTGGTGCCGAGGTGGCTTCAACGGTGGCGTGTCTGAGCAAGAACCTGATCGTGCCGTTTTCCGAAGCGCTTTACTTCACAGGGATAGCCAGCCACTCCAAAGAAGCAGCGTCGGTCAAGTTGTGCGATCGCATCACCAATCTCCAGTCAGCGCCGTCTACCTGGACGAAGGCCAAACGAGCGTCGTATCTGGTGGAGTCCGCACAGATCCTGGCAGCCTTGGGGCATGCGAACGGGTATCTGCGGCAGCGGCTCAGCGACACGATGGCACGTTACGAGGCGCTGTATGTAGAGGGATTTGAGGGCTGAGTGATGAGTTCGCATCATTGGATCGTGGACGAGGAACTCTGGATAGAGAGGTGCTCTGGCAGATCGAGGAATGCTTACTCTGCACACAGGCTGACGAGCCATTCATGAGTCTTTGCCGCGATGAAAATGATCAGGTCGTCGTGGGTTGCTGGAATGGTGCGGCCTACGTGGTGAATGCACTCCAGAAGCCATCAAGCTTCTGGTTCGGATTTTGTTACATGGTTTTCATCGAATGAGGTGCATGGCCCATCCCGCGCAGAAACTTTCGCTGCTGCCTGAGCAACTCGCGGTAGTCAATACAGCGGTAGTTCATACCGTATTGAGGGGCCAACTCAGCGATGATGTTTGCCAGCGCTGGATAGTGCCGATGTCCCCAGCCGGGGAACAGGTGATGGGTCAGGTGAAAGTTTAGTCCGCCGAACACATGGTGCAGCCAGCGTGGTGATGTTTGCCAGTCACAAGTAGTGGAGAAGTTATGCCGATACCAACCGTGGGGCATCAGAGATGTTTCGGGAGGTTCGTAGAACTCCGCGTCCGCCCAGTGTGTGCCGAGCAGCAGAAAGACCACCCAAAGCGAAGCCAGCATTTGACTTGACAGGTACGCAAGCAGAACGGTTGTCCAACTGCCCTCGGACACCATCAACGGCACGACCAATACCAGCAACAGATGGCATGCCTTGCTGATCAGAAACACCGTCCAACCTTTGCCCCCTGGCAAGATGTTTTTTGCCTTGAGCGGCGTCTTGCCCAGGCGGTCCGACCAGTCAAATATCCAGGCGATATAGGGCAGTGATATAGCGGCAATCAATGGCCAGTAGAGATGTTGATAGCGCATGTGTCCGCGCCAGTCCTGAAAGGGTGATTGCCGCAGGACGCCGTTCTCTTCGGTGTCCAGATCGTAATGTTCGACGTTGGCGTAGGCGTGATGAAACTGCACATGTCTGATACGCCAATAATCAGGATCGATACCCAGTGGCAGTGTCATCAGACGCCCCACCAGCCTGTTGGCCCAAGGTGCCCGGAAAAAAGTATTGTGGGTGGCATCGTGAAACACCATCACATTGAGCAGCATGCCAGTCAGCACAAATATTGAGTAGCCAGCCACAAACCCCCATGCAGTAGGTTGCATCAGGCTCAAGACGTAAAAAGCCCCGCATAGCATGGTGAGGAGCAATGCCGTCAACAGTTGACGGGTATTGGCATATCGATGGTCGTCTGCCAGATAGATGTGTGCCGCGCGCTTGAGCGCGTGATGAAATGCCTGTTCACCATCGGCGGGGAATGACAGGGGCGTGAGTGATTCAGCCATAAGGTTTTTCCACTGGTTTTGCGGCTGATAAGCCTTTACCGCGAGAAGACAGGACTGCCCATGCACTGTGCAGGGCGAGGGCGATCATTGGTAATTGCCAGTAAGTCTGCGCCCAACCGTAATAGCCCAGAAACAGGAGCGGAAGACTTAGGCCAACCAATAGCCAGACTGGAAATCCCCAAGCCCTCGCTTCAGTCATCCCGCCCAGCGCAACGGAGCCGAGCACGAGAAAGCTGAATAACGCGAGCTGCGGCCAACTGATGTCGTCGTAGCCATAGCCGTACTGATAAATGTAGCCCACGACCAGCGTGAACAGCAGTAGCGCGCCACTGAAAATACCAAAACCTGAGATAGCCGTGGGGGCGCTCTTTTTGCTGGGTGTCAGGGACAGTCGCAGGTAGCACAGGAACGGCACATTGCTGGCCCAGAAGGGGTTGGCCGACGAGCGAGGCCCTCCGATTCCGTAGGCGTAGGGCATATTCGGCAGGCTGGCGAACGTACCGAAAAGCTTGTCCCAGAAAATGAAGGTGCCGCCGAAGTTCTTATCGGAATAGGCCCTGTCTTTGATGTGATGCACACGATGATGGGTCGGAGTGACGAAAATCTTTTCCAGCGGGCCCAGCTTGGGTGTCGGCGCATTATGGTTAAAAAACTGCATCGAGTAATGCAGTATCGACACGGCTACAAACACATGCAGTGGTACACCCAACACCGCCAGCAGAACAAAGAACGGAATTGACGTCAGCGACGAATACCACGAGTTACGCACGCCCAATGACAGGTTGAAGTGTTCGCCCTGATGATGCACCACATGGACGGCCCACAGCACCCCAAAGTAATGGTGCAGTCGGTGCAGCCAGTAGAAACAGAAATCCCAGGCAAGTAATGCGAACGCCCACATCAACAGCGGCGGCCAGGTATCCAGCAGGCCCAGGCTGAGGTAGGTGGCTACAAGGCCATAACAAACCACCTCCAGGCCACGAAACAGCCAAAGCACAATGTGTCCGGAATTCAGGTTGAACACCACGTCATGCCAATCGACCGGTTGCCGTCGCACCCACCGTAGAATCACCGCTTCGCCTGTCACCATCAGCAACATGATCACAATCGGAATGGCCAGATCGCTCATTACAGATTCTCCTTGAGTGTGGCTTGCCTGCTTCGGCCGAACGCTTCAATAAGCAAGCCTGCTACAAGTGCGAGCGCCGCACCGCTGGCCACGTCTATAAACAGGTGACGACGCAATTGCAGGATCGAATAGGCGATAGCAGCCACCCACAAAATGAACACGACAGTGCGTACTGTACGCCTTGCAGCGCTGATCCCCCAGACCGCCAGCACCATCAAGGCCATGTGCAGGGATGGCAGGCAATTCTGGGCAGAGTCCACATAGGTCAAGACTGTCAGCAGCATTGAGCTGAGAGTCGTCCCCTCATCGACCGGATAGACCATCGTGGTGGGCCACAACAGATAGATCGTCCCGGCGCACAGGGCCGTAAGGCGCATGGAGCGGGAAAGCCAGCGTACCCGGTGGAGCGGCGTAAGAAAGTAGCCCAGCGGAACAACCACGAAAAACGATAGATACAGCCAGATCGCGTGTGGCGTGAACGCAATCATCCGGTCGAGCGAAGAGGGCGCCATGATTTGGCCGGCACGCTGCAGGTGATCTGTCAGCGTATAAATCAGGCCTACCGAGCCCCAGCCCAGCAGCATCTGCCACAACCTGAATATCACCGGGTTGCTCATGCTTCTGCCTGCCGGACGATACGCCGCCTTTTTCGGTCAAACGCCGGCATCACGGCCTGAACCGTCAGTTGCCATTCAAGTTTCTCAACAGCGATCCCTTGCTGCGCGAATAATGCGACAAGCTCTTTGCAGCAAAGCTCAAGTTCGGTTTGCGTACAGTCTGCAATCAGATGCAACCTGGTCTTTGAGAGCTGAATCAGTCGATAGTCGCTGGTCAGCGGCAGCGCATTGGCGATCGCCCGGCTGCACAGATCAGCAAAAATAACCTGCATCTGACCTTGGTGATCAGACAGTAACAACTGATCATCGCGGCGACCTTCGATCCGGGCAATGGCCATCGAGTGCTGGCCGCATGGGCATGGTTCGGGTTGCCTGACCAGTACATCGTCCAGCCGATAGCGAACAATAGGCTGGGTACTGCGAGTGAAGTCGGTAATTACTGGCGTGAAACGATACTCATCAAGCCATTGCGGCTCAATGTGCACAAACTCTTCGTTCAAATGCAGCGTGCCATGCGAGCACGTGGCGCCCAGAAAACCGGCGGTTTCAGAGGCTGAGTGCAACACCCGGCTATTGAGTTAGGGATGGACTCTCATGATGCTTGGACATCATTTCCGTCATCAT
>NZ_ATDK01000373.1 GCF_000444135.1 Pseudomonas avellanae BPIC 631 | reverse complement strand
TGTTTTCGAAAAAATCAGCCACCAACTAACGGAAAATTCAAATCTTATCAATAGCTTAGCTTGCAGGTTATGGGTAACTTATTTCGAAAACAGTACACTAGGTTCGAGCATGGACTTCATTCCACCCGCGAGTCCAACCACATGCCTCATCAATTATTCGAACTGAGATGGGATAATGTGAGCTGCAATGAGCCAGTCGCCCTAAAAGCCCGCCAGCAAAGCCCTCTCAATGCTTTGATGGTGATCGTTGGGGACGTAGAGGCTGTATCTGATTAGGTTTTGAATATCCTACACCCGTAGAGAATGCTCGTTGAGTCAGCTATTCATTAGCACATCAAACAACGTTTCGTGCCCCATTGCCCCATCGTCTCATGTGATAAAACTATTGCTGAGCAGCGTAATCGCTGCGCACTGCTGGGCGCCTGAAAGCGGTTTCTGTGGGAATATGATGCCTCTCACGTTACCATCGTTTACAAACGGACAAGGCTGTTCATGGGCGTTGGCGCTCTGGAGAATTATGCACATTTCCAAAATGACTTTGGTGAACTACCGAAACTTCAGCAACACAACGCTGAAATTTCAGCGGGGCGTCAACACCATCATCGGTGAGAATGGCTCAGGTAAGTCCAATATCCTTCGCGCAATCCGTTTACTACTGGACGACACTATGGTGCGCGCCGCCTATCGATTGGAAGAGTCTGACTTTTGCCGATCGCTCGGCGAATGGCGAGGCCACTGGATCATAATTAGTGTGGAGTTCGAAGAGATCAGCGCCGACGAGGCCGTGCAGGCGCTATTTCTTCACGGCACGGCTGCGTTCGAAGACGGACCGCTTGCTAAAGCCACCTATAACCTCATCTTCCGTCCGAAGAAGGAGATCCGGCTCAAGCTGGCTGCATTAGGTGATTTCGATGATGAGGAGCTTACCGAAATACGCAATGCCATCACGATTGACGACTACGAAACCGTGTTCACAGGAAGAAGTAGCGCCAACTTCAGCGACCCTTCTGTCTACCGATCAATCGTTGGCGATTTCGATGTGTGCAGTTTCAGCGCCGAGACAGAATTTCCTGAGATCGGGGCTAAAGTACCCGGATTTTTGTCGGTTACGAAAGAAGTGTCACTGACCTTCATCCAGGCCCTTCGGGATGTCGTGGCCGAGTTTCACAACAACCGAACGAACCCGTTGTTTGCCCTACTCAAGAGCAAGAGTGGGGAGATCGATCCAGTGTCGATGCTTCCTATAACCCAGATGGTCAGAGACCTGAATGCCTCTATCGAAGGGCTCGAAGACGTGCAGTCTGTTCGTAACCACATCCGCGAGACGATCAAGGATGCGGCCGGAGAAACCTACTCGCCTGCTTCGCTTTCGATTAAATCGGACCTACCAGACGAGGCAGAAAAATTATTTCAGTCGCTGCGCCTTTTTGTAGGCGAGGCCGATGACGGGTATGACGGTGGCATCCACGAGCTGAGCTTGGGCGGAGCAAACCTCATCTACTTGACGCTGAAGCTTCTTGAGTTCAAGTATCAGCGTGAGAAGCTTGCCATTGCCAACTTTCTGCTTATCGAAGAGCCCGAAGCGCACATCCACACCCATATCCAGAAGACTCTGTTCGACCGTATTTCCTACAGCGATGCCCAGATTATCTACACGACGCATTCGACCCACATCTCCGAAGTGAGCAATGTCACTAATGTCAACATTCTGGGACGGCAAGGCTCATATTGCGAAGCTTATCAACCCGCTACGGGGCTTGAACCATCAGAGGTGAGAAGCATCCAGAGATATCTGGATGCCGTCCGTAGCAATTTACTCTTCGCTAAAAGCGTGCTGCTCGTTGAAGGCGATGCGGAGGAGATACTGATCCCGATCTTGGTGAAAAAGGTGCTTGGGTTGAGCGTTGATGAGTTGGGTATTAGTGTCATCAATATACGCAGCACGGGGTTCAAAAATGTCGCAGTCCTTTTTCACGACCTCCGAATCCGCAAACGCTGTGCGATAGTCACTGACCTTGATACCACCTTCTTTGATGTGACGCCGCAGCCCACTGACCTTGAGTTTCTGGCAAGCAAGAAGCGCAAGGCGATAGCTTCCCAAAAAGCTGGCGCCGAACGCAAGGTTGGTCTCGATGCCTTTGTCGCTGGAAACCCTTGGGTCTCGGCCTTCTATGCACCACACACCTTTGAAGTTGACCTAGTCTCAGCGGGCAACGAGGAGGCGTTTGTTCGAGCAGCGAGCAAGGTCTATAAAGCGCCGCACACTATCAATGAAGCGGTGGAAGCCCTTCGATCAGGTCAGCCTCACTTAGTAGGTTTTCGTGCGCTGTTGATGGCTGAGTATGAAGGGAAAGGCTGGTTTGCAATCATGCTCGCCGAAGAACTGGACCATCAGGTAGCGATCCCTCCCTACATCTTGCAGGCCCTTCATTTCGCGCATGGGCAAATATCCCCTCTGCTGCTCGCCAGAATCCTACAGTATCGAGTTGCCCGCCAAATCTATGCCGATCCTTCAGCACAGCCACGACTAGTGTACTGTTTTCAAAATAAGTTACCCATAACCTGCAAGCTAAGCTATTGATAAGATTTGAATTTTACGTTAGTTGGTGGCTGATTTTTTCGAAAACA
>NZ_ATDK01000372.1 GCF_000444135.1 Pseudomonas avellanae BPIC 631 | reverse complement strand
AAACTCAAGAGAAACTATGAAAGCGTCATAGCAATGGCCTGCGCTTTTCTGTGGCTACCAATGTGAAACGGGAACAGACCCTAGCCCGGCCACCACAAAAGCAAAGTCAAAGTTCATCCTTGCCACCGACGGGCAAACGCTGGAGGCCGAAGAGCTGATCACGGGGGAAACCATCACCTGTGAATATTTGGACTTTCCCAACCATTTCGGTTTCCTGCTGCCACTGGCCGGCATCTCCACCATCAAGGAGATCAAGGACAACCCTATTGACGTGCGCGCTACCAGCCGGCTTAACAAGCTCTACGTCGAACTCTTGAACGAGAACCCGGACTGGGCCAAAACCGAGCGCCGCGCCGACATGAATCACTTTATGGCGCGCCTAGTGTTCTGCTTCTTTGCCGAAGACACCGACATCTTCATAGGCGACAGTCTGTTCACACGCACCATGGAGCGTTACAGCGAGCGCGACGGGTCCAATACCCATCAGGTGCTTTCGGAAATTTTCCGCGCAATGAACATCAAAGACGTCGAGCGCACCGTCGCACAGCCTCGACTTCCAAGTTGGGCCAATAGCTTTCCTTATGTGAACGGTGGTCTGTTCTCAGGCAGCACCGAGGTGCCACGCTTTACGCGAATGGCTCGGACGTATTTGCTGCACGCCGGAAACCTGAACTGGAAAAAAATCAACCCAGATATCTTTGGCAGCATGATCCAGGCCGTGGCTGATGATGAAGAGCGTAGCGCACTGGGCATGCACTACACCAGCGTGCCCAACATCCTTAAGGTTCTGAAGCCGCTGTTTCTGGATGATCTGTGTGCTCAGTTGCAGGCTGCCGGTGACAATAAGTCCAAGCTGCTGAACCTGCGCAAACGCATGGCACGCATCCGCGTGTTCGACCCGGCCTGTGGCTCCGGTAATTTCCTGGTCATTGCCTACAAGCACATGCGCGATATTGAGGCAGAGATCAATCGCCGCAGAGGCGAGTCCAACAACAAATCGGAAATCCCGCTGACCAATTTCCGCGGAATCGAACTACGTGATTTTCCGGCAGAGATTGCCCGCCTCGCGTTGATAATTGCCGAGTTCCAATGCGACGTCCTGTATCGAGGCCAGCAGGATGCGCTAGCTGAGTTTCTGCCGCTGAATGCGCAGAACTGGATAGTTTGTGGCAATGCGCTTCGGCTGGATTGGCTGAGTATCTGCCCGCCTACGGGTACAGGCGTGAAAGTGCTCGCCGATGACTTATTTGGCACGCCTCTCAATCAGACAGAAATTGATTTCGAGAACGAAGGTGGGGAAACGTATATTTGCGGGAATCCGCCGTATCTTGGCTCTCGGGATCAGAAGGACGAGCAAAAGGCCGACTTGCAGACTCTTTTCGATAAGCGAGTCCAGAACTGGAAGTCGCTCGATTATGTTGCCGGCTGGTTTATTAAGGCCGCTGACTATGGCACCAAGACCCGATCTGCTGCGGCTTTCGTATCAACCAACTCCATTTGCCAGGGTTTGCAAGTTCCAACCTTGTGGCCGGAGATATTTGCCAATGGCCGCCAAATCGAATTTGCCCACACATCATTTCGGTGGACCAATCTTGCCAGTCATAATGCAGGGGTGACCGTAGTCATCATTGGCATCACAACGCAGCCACGCAATCCGAGACGCTTGTTCACTCTGGACAATTTGGGACAGACCATCGAACGCCAATGTGCGCATATCAATGCCTATCTGGCGGCAGGTGATAGTGTCATTGTGGATAAGATCAGCCGGCCCTTGGGTACGCAGAGTGAAATGACTTTTGGAAATACTCCAATAGATGGGGGGCATTTGTTACTCTCGCGGGACGAGCGCGATGCCCTGCAGCTGACACCTGCGCAGCAAGGCCGATTTATTCGCCGGATTTATGGCTCCGCTGAGTTCATTCGCGGCTTGGAGCGTTATTGTCTGTGGATCGAAGATCATCATCTGGCGGAAGCACAAACGATTCCTCCTATTGCTCAACGTCTTCGCGATGTCCGCAATATTCGACTCAACGGCGGGAAGACAGCAAGAGACATCGCTGAAAGACCGCACCAATTCCAGAGAATGTACTTCGGCAAGCATTCAACGCTCATTGTCCCTAGCGTCTCTTCCGAAACTCGCGAGTATCTGCCCTGCGGTTATGCACCTGCCGGGACTATCGTTTCCAACCTCGCGTTTGCTCTCTACGATGCTCCGCTTTGGAACATGGCCCTGATTGCTTCCCGCTTGCATCTAGTTTGGATTGGTACGGTCTGCGGAAAAATGAAAACGGACTTCCGCTACTCCAACACCCTAGGCTGGAACACTTTCCCGGTGCCGCTACTCACCGAGCAGAACAAGACGGACCTGACGCGCTGCGCCGAGGACATTCTCTTTGCCCGCGAAGCCCACTTCCCCGCTACTATCGCCGATCTGTATGCCCCAGATGCCATGCCGGACAACCTGCGCCATGCCCACGAGCGCAATGACGAAGTGCTGGAGCGTATCTATATCGGTCGTCGCTTTAGAAATGACACCGAACGACTTGAAAAGCTTTTTGATCTCTATAGCAAAATGACAGCTGATACGACGAAGGCTGCGTCGACAAAGCCGCGAGGGAGAAAGGCATGAGCGATATTCCTGCTAGCCTGACCACTTCAAGCGACGGCACCTTCATGGAGGATGACTTACGGTGACTAACACTCTAAACCCGACCAACAGTTACACGGTTCCGTCGGTATCGATCAACACTGCACACACAGGCATTTCCAGCAAAGCTAATGAGCTAGGAATGCGTAGCATGCAGGAGCTGGCTTATGCCAAGCGAGGCGAACAGTACCTGCTGATCAAATCGCCCCCCGCATCAGGGAAATCCCGCGCCCTGATGTTTATCGCGCTAGACAAGCTGAATAACCAGGGCCTGCAGCAGGCTATTGTAGTAGTACCAGAGCGCTCAATCGGAGGAAGCTTTGCTGATGAACCGCTGAGTCAACATGGCTTCAATTGGGACTGGCAAGTGGCCCCACAGTGGAATCTGTGTAATGCCCCAGGCATCGATGAGCCACGCATGGCCAAATCCAAGGTAGATGCCGTACGCGCTTTCCTGGGCAGCATTGACAAAGTGCTGGTATGCACCCATGCCACCTTTCGCTTTGCCGTGGAAGAATTAGGTATCGAAGCCTTCGATAACCGTCTGATCGCTATCGACGAATTCCACCACGTTTCTTCCAACCCGGATAACAAGCTGGGCAGCCAGCTGAGCGCGTTTATTAACCGTGACAAGGTGCATCTGGTTGCTATGACTGGCTCCTACTTCCGTGGCGACAGCGAGGCCGTGTTGGGCCATGCGGAGGAAGCCAAGTTTGAGACGGTGACTTACACCTACTATCAGCAGCTCAACGGCTACCGCTGGCTAAAGTCGCTGCACATCGGATACTTCTTCTACACCGGCAGGTATGTGGATGCGGTCGCCAAGGTTCTGGATCCGCAGCTAAAAACCATCGTCCACATCCCAAATGTAAATGCCCGCGAAAGCCTCAAAGATAAGGAGCGCGAGGTCAATGAGATCATGAGCTCGCTGGGCGATTGGAAAGGTGTAGACCCGGCGACCGGCTTCCACCTGATCAAAGCCAAGGATGGCCGCATGCTGAAAGTGGCCGACTTGGTAGATGACAGTGACGCAGCCAGACGCTCCAAAGTGCTCAGCGCACTGAAAGATCCGGTGCAGAAGAACAACCGCGACCACGTGGATGTGATCATCGCGCTGGGTATGGCGAAGGAAGGCTTTGACTGGATCTGGTGTGAGCATGCCTTAACCATCGGCTACCGTTCGAGCCTGACCGAAATCGTGCAAATAATTGGCCGTGCCACTCGCGACGCCGAGGGTAAGGAGCGCTCACGCTTTACCAACCTGATCGCTGAGCCTGCGGCTGAACAAGCCGCTGTGGCTGAGGCGGTGAACGACATGCTCAAAGCCATTTCCGCCAGCCTGCTGATGGAGCAGGTGCTAGCCCCTCGCTATGAGTTCACCCCCAAACACATTGGCCCGAAAGAGGGCTTTGATTACGGCGAAGAAGGCTACAAAAGCGACGGTCACAACCTGGGCGTGAACAAATATACCGGCCAGATTCACGTGGAGATCAACGGGCTGACCACGCCGGGAAGTAGGGAGGCCACTCGCATTTGCAAGGAAGACCTAAACGAAGTCGTCACCAATTTTTTGCAGCATAAAACCGTGCTGGAGCGCGGCCTGTTCGATAAGGAAAACACCCTGCCCGAAGAGCTGACTCAGCTGCGTATGGGCAAGATCGTGCGCGAGCGTTACCCTGACTTGAGCGAGGCCGACCAGGAAGCCATCCGCCAGCACGCCATCGCAGCCATGAATATTACCCAGCAGGCCAAGTTGGCCTTGGCACAAGCCGATGCTAACGACGACGGCATGCCTCAAGGCAGTACGGCATTACTGGATGGTGTACGCAAGTTCGTTAACGTGCGCGACCTGGACATTGACCTGATCGATCGCATCAACCCCTTCGATGCCGCCTATGCGGTGCTGGCGAAAGCGATGGATGAGAAATCACTGCGCCAAGTGCAAGCCAGCATTGCGGCCAAGAAGGTGAGTCTTCCCGAAGACGAAGCTCGCGAGTTGGCAAAACGCGCGCTGCAGTTCAAGAACGAGCGCGGTCGTCTGCCAGACATAAATTCCGCCGATGCATGGGAAAAACGTATGGCTGAAGGCGTGGCCGCGCTGGCACGTTACCGTGCTCAAGCCAAGGCGGCACAGGCGTCGGGAGACTCCCGCAATGGCTGAGATGAACGATGACGAACTGCTTGATGCTCTGGGCGTAGAAGTCAAACCGCTCAAGGCCGCAAGCCGAACTCCACGCGAGGAACGTATCATCGCCGGCTTCGAAGACATTCTGCGCTTTCATCAGAACCATGGGCGCGCTCCGCTGCATGGCGAGGATTGCGACATCTTCGAGCGCCTCTACGCAGTGCGCCTGGATCAGCTACGCAAGTTGCCAGAAGCACAAACCCTGCTGGCCGGGCTGGATAGTTCCGGCCTGCTATCTGGTGCCGCAGCGGCCACGACTGACATGGATGATATGGACGAAGACGCCTTGCTGGCCGAGCTGGGTGTTGGCGATGAGCCCGCCGACCAGAACGACATCACCGTGCTGCGCAATGTACGTTCTAGCACTGAAAAGCGTGTAGCCGAGGAAATAGCCGACCGTACGCAATGTGCTGACTTTGACCATTTCCAACCTCTGTTTGAGGAAGTGGAGCGGGATCTAAAGTCTGGCGTTCGTAAAACCCTGCGTTTTGGACGCGATACCAGCATAGAAACCGGGAACTACTTCATCGTGGGTGGGCAGCTAGCCTATGTGGCGGAAATTGGCGAAACTATCAAGGCGCCCAATGGCGAAAGCGATGCACGCCTGCGCGTCATCTACGCCAACGGCACGGAAAGCAACTTGCTGCGCCGCTCGCTACAACGAGCACTATACAAGGACGACACCGGCCGTCGCCTGACTGACCCAGACATCGGGCCGCTTTTTGGCGATGCGCCGGAGCCTGATGATATTGAAAACGGAACCATTTATGTGCTGCGCAGCCTGTCTAGTCACCCCTTTGTCGCCGAGCACCGCCAGCTGATCCACAAGATCGGCGTGACTGGCGGCAAGGTGGAGACCCGCATCGCAGGCGCGGAAAAAGATGCCACTTATCTGTTAGCCGACGTGGAGGTGGTCGCAGCCTACAAGCTCCACAACCTGAACCGCACCAGGTTAGAAAACATCTTCCATCGCGTGTTCGGTGCAGCACATCTCGACTTGACCATAGAAGACCGCTTCGGCCATCCGGTTAAACCGAGGGAGTGGTTCCTGGTGCCGCTTCATGTGATTGACGAAGCGGTTGGGCGTATTCGGGATGGATCGATTACCGATGTGACCTACGACCCCAAAACAGCTCGTTTGGTCAGCTAAGGGCACTGAAGAGGCGCAGCAAACCGCAACAAGTGGTTGCCTCAGAAAACGGATTTTAAAGTACGTTAAGCTAATTTCATAAATGTGCCGCCCGAATTTTTAGCGCACATCTCCGCTAGGTTGGGTGCACATATTACTGACAGGCGATTATCTCTGGCCCAAACCTTAAGCCCTTAGGGAGCCGCTGATTTATTCTAAAATCCAGCTGTGGTCCCCAGATAAATCAAGGCCTCCAGAGCGTTGCTGGGACGAAAAATCGAATAAATCAGCGGCCCCTTAGAGTGTCATTGCGCCTCCAGCCGGAACTGCCCCTTAGCTGGCAGGCGATCATGTTCGAGGGCTCTGGTATGGCCGCTATTATTTTGTTCGTCAGCTGGGCGCGAGGTCTAACGTCTAACTTGAACATCCGGGCTGCGGCGGTGGCTGTCCTTAGGTTGCTCCTTACATCGCTGTTTTACGCCAGAGACAGAGCGCTGGCCCAGTTGTCCGGTAAAGAGGAAAATCGTATGCTCCTCCTGACTCGCCGCGAAGGTGAAAATATTATGATTGGCGATGGAATACAGATCCAGGTCCTAAGCGTTTCAGAGGAGACTGGGGATGTACGTATCCAGATTGAAGCTCCGGATGCCGTCGAGGCCCAGAGCAGAAACGTTGATAACGAAGTGACCGATCACAAGCCTGGCCCTGTGATTACTCATAAGCGCCGGTGGCGCTCGTTGGTCACTCGGTAGGAAGTTTGGATGACCAACCATATAAGGAGCACAAGATGGCATTGATGAGCGTTGAACAACTGCTGGATCAAGCTGAGGACGAGTACATGAGCGTAGGCCAGCTGGCCTTTTTCAAAGATCGGTTGGAGGTCAAAGCTGCAGAGCTTCGTGATCGCTTGCTCAGCTGTCAGGCCAGTTGCGAGATCGAGCGTCACCCGGACGAAGCAGACTTCGCTTCCGATGAGGAAAACAGAGCGGTGGCAGCAAGCATGATAGAAAGAGACAGACAGACGTTGAGCCATGTGCTTAAGGCCTTGGAAATTATCGCTCTGGGCGACTACGGTTTTTGTCAGGAGACTGGCGAGGCCATAGGCATAAAACGCCTGCTACTGGTCCCCGAGTCATTGTACTCGGTCGAATCGATGCGGGCTCTGGAGGCCAAGGGGATGCACCAACGCCAAGTGGCCTAGCAAAGTCGCCGCAGCGAAGTGATCCAGGAGAATTGCGTGACTGCAAAAAGCGTCGAGCGCGATGTGGCGATCTCAGAGCTTGCCAACCATTTGGAGCGCGATCTAATGCCTCATCTTCTGGACGCCTGTCAAGGACGGGATATTTAAGATGAAAGCTGGCCAAACTGAAACAGCTTGTGCCGAAGTTGAAATGTTGCTGTACCGCCCAAGCTCTGCCATGTGCTATTAGGCTCGCGCGGTCGTGAATCTTCAAATACAGCGAAATCCGGATACTTAAAATGATTAAAGTTCAAATTGTAGACAAATCTTTAGCTTTTATTGTCTCTCTACTTGTCACCTATCCAATCATCTGCTTGGTACTCGCCACAACGATCTATAGCTTTGTGCCTGATAACAATCATGGCATCAAAACCATACCCCTTGCGGTGTATGGCTGGATTGAAGGGCAGAAGCACAAAGACTCAGCAGATGGATATTTGAGCTTCAAAAAATGCCTTGACGCGCCAGATTTCCAAGGCACGAGCCCTAAAGAAATTAAGGACTGCCAAAGCTGGGGCAGCGACCAGGTATCAGTTGATGATGCTGCTAACATGGTAGTTAATGTCGTTTTCCTCTTTTACGTTGCGTTAGTGGGGTGTGGTGCCTTTCTGATGTTTGCGGTGAAGGTTTCGACTGATGGTCTGAAGAGCATGCTCCTGCCAACGTATAACCTCTTTAAAGAGCTTTTTGTTACGCTTTACGGACTGATCAGAAATAAACGTTATTAATGCCCACGAAGTTCCTGAACCTTGCCGACTTCAAGGTTCAGCAGGTTAAGGATTCTCGGTCAGCCAGTCGATTGCGGAAAGCAGCGCGTCACCGTCAGGTGCTCCCTGCAGCTTGATCGATCGTCCAGAGACTTTATCCTTGATGACCAACGTCGGTGTGGCAGTGATGCCGTCCTGGCTGGCCTTGTGAGCCTGGTTAATGACGGCCCGTTGCACGGAAGGGTTGCTCGACGCGCAGTTATCGATGTAATGCTGCCGATCTTCAAGCCCCGGGATCTGAGGATTGCCAGCAGTTCCAGCACCGTTCGACTGAGTGCGCTTATAAATCAGCTCGACGGCTAGCCAGAACACGTCATTGCCTCGCTCGATCCCTGCGCACTCAGCCCAGCGAGCTTCATAGCTCGCGGCTGGCTCGTGCATGGGAAGAGGGAGGTGGTGCCACTGGAGGTTCACGTCTGGATGCTGATCAACCCATGCTTTGAGCTGTGGGAAATAATCCTTGCAGTACGGGCATTCCAGATCTGCATACTCGACGATGGTGAATCTGGCACTGCTGCTCCCGTAAACCCACGCGCCATTATGCTTCGTCTGTTTGGTTGTCTTGCTGACGCTTTCGGCGGTGTTGAGCATTTGCATGGCCTGTCTGACATCTGGCAGGCATTCAAAAGCCAGAATTGCCAAGGCGACCGCACCGATGCCGTACAGGATCTGGCGACGTGTGGGTCGCTTCATGCGGAGGCCTCTTTATCGAGGAACTGTTTGGCCAGCAACTCCTGATCCAGCAACGTGAGAAGAGCCTTCTGCGCGCTTTCAGGCTGTGGGTGATGCTCAAGCCACTGGTCCAGCGCTTTGTGCAGTTGGGACTGGATCTCTCGACGATCAACCGCTACATGTTTCACGACTTCCAAGTGCTCGATCAGCACTGGCGCGCAGATTTTCAAGGCCAGTAGAGCATCTTCCTGCGGGTTTTTGAGTAGTTGAGTCAGGCTGTCGATCAGATTTTGAGTCAGGGCATCCATGGCTCTCATGCCAGGTTCTCCAAGGGCGAAGACGGGAATGTAATGGTTGTCGGTTCAATCCCGCGAATGCGGTCGAGGCCGTGTGCGATCGCCATTGCGGCTCCCAGCTCGTCTACCCCTAACGACTGCATTAGATCGTACCGCTGTTTTTTTTCTTCCGGCTCAGTCATGGCCAATGCCAGGAGCAGGCTTGGGGGCACGGCTCTAAACAAAACCTCCATCGATTTGGAAAGCACAACCCCTTCAGTATACTTTCCGCTCTCTTTACGGGCTGACAGCATCAGTGACTTTTGCGCAGGCGTCAGCTTACGGAACGTGGTGATTTTCTCCACTTCATCCGGTGGCATGTTCAGGCAGACCCACCACTCGATCATGTTAAGCATCGGTGCTGCTGCTGACGGAAGGTCGTCGATGTTCTGAGTGGCAAGCCAGAACCAGGCACCGAGTTTTCGCCACATCTTGGTGATCTTGATGACGTAGGGCGAGAGAAGGGGATTTTTCGTAATGATGTGACCTTCGTCAGTGAAGTTGACGATCGGACGCCCCTTGAATTGGTCCCGTTCTGCAATGTTGTTCACGGTGTTGATCAGCGAGATGTAGGCGACCGACAGTTGGGCGTTATACCCCTCGCGGGCGTAGGTGGCCAAGTCCAGGATTGTGATGTCGGCCTCAGGCCAAGGCGTACCCTCCCGGTTGAACATCTCACCGTCAGCCCCCATGCAGAACATGTCCATGGCTTCAGCCATCTCGAACATGCGTTCTCGGCGCTTTTCCGGAAGGGTGGTGTCCTTGCCAGCGTCACTCAGCGCATCACGCACATCCTCCGTCTTGACTGCTCGTTCAGCGTCAAAGCATGTTCTGGCTGCCGTCAGAATGCAGTGCCTAATGGCGCTGCGGTCTGCGCGAGTGAGTCGAGCCTCTTCTCTCTCTTCGCCGCCGGTGATCATGAGCCTGGCCACGATCTCCATTTCGCCCAAAACATCACGCTCCTCTTCGCCCTGTTCAGGCATTGTTTGCAGATGCTCATCGGATCCTTCAATGTCATCGGCATCCAGGATCGTGACTTTGTCAGGTGTTGACACCAGGCGAATGGCATCAGTGAAGGGGGCCAGACTCACGCCCGACCCTGGCGCCAACTTGAGCCGGTTGACCGTCAGCCCAAGCTTTTGGGCAAAATCTCCCAGTAGGCCGAAACTATTACCGGCTTCAATGATGAACAGGCGCGGCCTGTAAATGGCGATTAACTGCATCAGCAAATTGTTGGCCGTGGCTGACTTACCTGAACCTGTCGGGCCAAACAGGAGCAGATGGGCATTCATCTGCCGATCAAGCTTGTTGAATGGGTCGAACGTCAGCGGTGCACCGCCCCTGTTGAACAGGGTTATGCCGGGGTTGCCCGTGCCGCTGGCACGACCCCATATCGGCGAAAGGTTCGCGACATGCTGGGCGAGCATCATCTGCGTGTACCAGTCCAAAGCATGTTTCTTGTTCACATCAAAACTGGCGGGCAGCCACCGCAGGTAACTGCTGAGAGGGGCGACTTCATCACGAGGATAGACAGGTTCCATACCGGCGCTAAGCATGGCATTGGCAAGCTCCATGCTCCGACTTTCCAGTTGTTGCTCATCCTTGCCGGTCAAGTAAAAAACCACGTTGCCCCGGTACAGCTTGTGTTTTCGACCGATCAGTTTCCGGGCTTCGTCGACCGCTTCACGGGTCAGGGCGGAGGCTTGATTGTCACCGACTGATTTACGTGCCAGTTTTTCCAGGTGGGCCTCCAGAACATCCTGGGGAGTGATCACCAGCGTGATGTTGAGTACCGTGTCTTCGGGCAACTTGTCGAACAAGGCATGCAGCGCGTCCCCGCCTTTACGGTTTTCACCCGTCAGGTGCCCGGTCTTAGGTGCGTCGCGCAAGCGATCGAGGACGATGACGCGGTGAGGGCGCGAGTCGAAGTACCAGAGACCTTTTTTGGCATCCGATTGCGGTTCGCTGTAAAACAGGCACTGAGAGAAATCATCGCCGCTGGCCAGCGGCAGCGTGCCCTCTTCTGGTGGTTCGATCTTGCGGTTATTGACGATTTCGAAGAAACGATCGATGTCCTGGCGCTTTGATCCCAAGTGTTCGGGATGCGGGTTGAACCAGTGCAACAGCCAGTGACGAATGTCATGGCGATCCATGCGCCGGGTTTTGATGCCCGCGTTGGCCAGTCCTCCCGTCAGGCGCTCGCAAATGTTTTTCAAGTACATCGACGGCGTCTGGCCACGAACCAGTCCATCGCCGGTGCAACGCCGGTAGACGACCATGCGAACCCTGCGTTGCTGGCCGCGCCAGGGCAGTTGAGACACTTTGGTGTCTTCAAATAAACCTCCCGGCTTGGAGATTGCCTCTAGGTGATGTTTGAATTGCTGCAGGTACATTTCTGTAAACGCCGTACCCTGAGCGCGAGGCTGGACGTAATCATGCAACGTCTCCAGATAATCTTCCCAACTGGTTTCATCCCTGGCGTAGAACTGCACCACCCAAGGCGATTCATCCAGTTCGTCAAAACTGTCCTGCAGCGCATTTTCAAGAGCATCGCGCGCTTTGCGTAACCACTCAGGGTCCCGGCCTTCGGTGCCGATGGGGGTCAGTTCATAGAATGCTGCCAGTGACTTGCCGTCCTCGAGCAGCATCGCTTGCTCCTGAGGGAGGTACTCCGTCCAGGGCAGCATGTCGACGAATGACGGGTTGACGGCATACAGGGCTGCGATATCGTCGACCGTCGCAGGTTTGCGCTTGGGATCTAGCCACGCGCCAGGCTCTGGTATGCCCTCAGCCGCCAGGCGAGCCAGATAACGCTCTCTGGCCTGCGCGAAGAGGGCCTCTTCTCGTAGCTGATCGGCGATCGTCTCGACGGGACTGTCAGCCACGCTGGCAGCACTTTTATCCTGACGCTTTTTTATACGTTCCAGAAATCCCATCAATAATCCTCCACCCGCTCACCGGGCCTCGCGTATTGCACGCGTTGATACAGCGGAAAAACAGTCGTATACCCCGGTACTGGCGCGGGATCTGAGCCCGCCAGGTGAGGGAATACGTACATGACCAGGTCCGGATTGGGCAGGCGCTTGAACTGGCTGTAGATCTCGTTCTGAGCCGTGCGCGAGTACGCGGCGCTGTCCTGCAGCGGCTGAGTGGCCCGCACATCGAGCGGGCGGCGCAACTCCGAGCGTGCATCAAGCAATTGCCGGCCACTAGCGCTCCCGGCCGAACCGGTCGTCCCTTGGTTCCAGACATCCATCATGGTGTTTTGACCATGCGGAAGCATTTGCTCTTTGTTTGTCGAGCATCCAGCCAGCAAGCCCGCCGTGAGAAGGCACAACATCAGCGCGCTGCGCGCTGACCCCAATTGATCAATCCAGGTTGGCATTGGCATGGTTCGCTCCTGAGGCGTACTTGACCTTTCGGCCTTTGAGTTCGTAGTCAATTTCCAGCTCTTGATCGATGTGCAGTGAGACCTGCGCACCAGGTAAGACGTAGATGGCCGCAAACGCCTGGCCATACAGTTTGTTGACCCAGCTGGACACGTCCGTGACGCCTTGAGTGAGAATTTTGCCCATCGCCTCGTTGCCGGACAGTCCGGTGCTGCCGAGCGTCCCAGAAGCATTGGAGACGTACGATGAGGTGCTTCCCTCGGTCGATCAACGATGCAGCCCCTGCTCCAGCTGCGGTGATCAGCGCTTGCGAGCCGATGTACTGCTGCGCATTGCTGCGTCGCTCGCCGGCGATACAGGGAATGCCGTAGGGATCGCTGATCCATCCGAGCCCGCCCTGAATGGGTTGTTGGTCTCCAGAGTTGTTCTGGTTGTTGTTCTGTTGATTCCCACCCTGAACCGGTGCCGGCAACGTGCGGACAGTGCCGTCGGTAAACACGAAGGTCAGACTTTTGATCTGCCCACGCACGCATGAGAGGGTCCAGTCGCCGGACGCTGTACCGCTGGCCACCGCACCGGCTACGTCAGGAAGGTCGATGCCATTGGCGGTCAGGTTGTCCGGACCGATCAACACCTTGAACGGGTAGGGGTCATTAACCGTCCCATCCACGGGAACCCGGCCAATCAGCGCTGACATGGCCACAGATCCCATCAACGTCGAGTTCTGAGGCAAGGTGTAGGCACGACGTACCTTCTTACGCTCCTGTTGCTGGCCACCCATGTCATCGCGGACAGACTGAGCACCTGTCGTGAGGGCTTTCTGGCCTCGGTCTACGGACTCGCCGAAGGCTGTAGGAAAATTGTAGCCGCTCGGAGAGACGCTCGTGCCAGCGGCGATCGGTTTACCGTTGCTGTCCAGGGCCGTCGCGTCCTGCGGATCGATCCAAACGATGTCTGAACCGCTTGAGTCGGACTTGAACTGTTGGCCATCTCCTTGCTGAACGCCCAGACCAATGGGTAGCTCCGAACCGGAGCTGCCGTTCTGCCCCAGCCTGGTCAACTCATCCATCTGTTTGCGCAAGCCATCCAGCACGCTCTGCTGTTGCTGCTGACTGTCGAGCTTGAACTGCTCCTGGGCATTCTTCAGACGCTGCTCTACCGTCTGATCGATGTTCGCCAATCGTTGTTTGAGCGCCTCGTTGTTCTGCTTGACGGCTGAGTTCTGCGCCATCACATCGGTGATCTGCTGCTTGAGCTCGCGCCCTTCTGCCACGACCGTGCGCAGCGTGTCGCTCGGCGTGTCGCCTTCCACACCCAGAGCCTTGGCCTGTTCCGCTGTGAGTTTTGGGGCCGGTGCGTTGTCAGCCTGCTGTTCGGGTCCACCTCTCATCATCTTGATGCCGATGAACACCGTGAGCAGGAGAAGCGGAACCACCAGGTACTTGAGCAGCGGGTTACTCTTCATGTTTGGCTCCCCGGGTTGCACGCGGATCTGCTGGGGCGGCGGAGAACACGGTTGCTTGTGTCAGCCCGTGTCCCCGCGTAACCAGGTACAAGGTCGTAGTGTCACTGGCATCACCACGAGGTCCGAGATACGGGTGCTGAAATGCTGCGGTCGCGAACTCACCCATCAGTTCCCGAGGGTCGAGCGTGACGCGCTGCGCTGTCTGGTTTTGTAGCTTCACAGCAGTCACCCAAAAATCGTCCAGACGCCACGCGCCCAAGGGTGTGGCCTTCACAGGCAGAGTGGGGAGCAGGGTGGTCAGATCCAGACTGCGATCAATCTTCACCTGGGCAATGCCGTCCACCGGCTCGACGGTGCGCAACGGTGCATAAAGCATCTGCGCGGCATAGCGTGTCAGAACCACTGGGGCAGGTGTTTCTCGCTTGACCACTTCCTCTGGTTCATCGTCTTCATCGCTTGAACGGCTGGTTGAATCCGTGCGCTTTGTAGTGGCCTTGGCTGAGCGTGCTGTAGCAGCCCCTGCGTAGCGTGCGGATGATGTCTCACCTTCCACAATCTTCACCGGCTCCAGCGCCGGTTGATCCGTAGGGGCCTCTGTAGCAGCGATGTCCACCAGAATGATCTCACCGGTCTTGGCGTTCTGCAGCTGGAGACGTGTCGGCTCGATCGCTTCCTTGGCAAACAGATAGATCGCGCCGCCCGTACTCTGCACCCGCAGCTTGTCTGTCAAAGACCTCGGAAGCCCGACTCGGACATTCTGATCGACGAAGACGATGCGTTCCTGATTGATGCGCAGTGGAATGGCCAGCGGCAAACGCTCCCAGCGGAGAACTTCGACCGCCGAGGCGATTTGTGTAGTGCCAACCAACACCATCAGTAATGCCGAACCCGTGAGTACACGCAAAATCCTCATTTGAAGACTCCTTTCGATGGAGCTGCGGGAGTTTCGACGTTGCCCTCGATGCGTTGTGGCGCGCCGTTGTAGCAGTCCCATGCCAAGCCGAAGGGATTGGTTTCAGGGTCGACGTCCATGCGTACAACGTGAAGCGGGTATCGTGCGAGGGCACGCTTGACCAGCTGACCGCCGTAATACTCGTCGGCTGAGATGTCGAGCGTCACCGTCCAGTCGTCGATGGAGTTGGTCACCGTCCGCAGTTCAGGCGAGTCGCCAAAGCCTCGGCCGGGAATCTCGTAGACACCGCGGACGCGCTTGCGCAGCTCACCACTGGACTTGCGCAGATCAAAATCGCTCTGCAGGTATTGCTTGCAGGCCGGTGTGATGTAGGCGTCCAGGCGCGTGATGTTCGTCTGATAATCCTGTTCACCGTCGACCGGCCAGCGGTTCATTTGCTGAAAGATGTACAGGCCAAAGGCGTACACCGACTGAGGAGGGATGTCCCACCAAAGGCGTGTGCTGCCGGAACGCAGGTCAGGCGGAACGTGAATGGTCATGTTCTGCGGTGCTCGATACCAGCCGATACCCAGCCCCAAGGCCAGGAGCGCCAGCAGGACGATGGCCATCCTCAAGCTGGTGATGTGCGCCCGCTGCGAGTCGGCCAGCTTTAAATAACGGCTCATTGTTGCGCCCTCCGACGGCATGTCCAGTTGCCCGATCGGATGACCAGATTGGCGTTGTTGTATGACGTAGGACCGAGTGTTGCGAGCCGCAGCTGCAACGTGCGGTAGAACCAGGTCTCTGGTCGACCGCGTTTGAGACGTCGCAAGACCCGAGCTGCGATGAGCAGCCCCAATGTTCCTCCCATGAGTGCGCAGACCACGGGCATGGATGGAGTGATCACGAAGGCCAACGGCAGCCCCATCACAAAGCCTGCCCCGCTGCAGCCAAAAACGGTCACCCACATCTCGTCCGCCGTAAGACCGCCAATCACCACGGGCTGGTTATTCAAGCGACTGGGCAGAAAACGCAGGGTGCCGTCTTCATGCTGATCGTGCTGAAGCTCAGTCATGGAAGCCTCTACGACTTAAAGGATGTTAGACGCGGTGGTGACCAGGTAGATCGTGACGCCAATCAAGCAGACGCCGACCACTGCGGTGCTGCCCAGGTCGGCCCATTTGGCCTTGCCCATGTGGATTTCGTGATAGACGCCCAGCGCATGTCGGCCCACCAGAATGATGCCGAACGCGCACAGGCATAAGCCCAGCAGCGTAAAGCCGTCGAAGGCATAGTTTTGGAACGTCTGCAGGAAGCTGGTCCCGGTGCCGCGCGTGGGGGCTTGGGCACCCGGTAGCGCTGCAAAACTACTACCGGGGGTGGCAGCCATCAGCAGGACCGGATAAGGCCGATGTTTCAAAAAGGTACGTGCCTGGGTGAACAATGAAAGCAGCGTCATCTTTATCTCCTTGGAAAGATCAACTCAACAACATGAAAGTCATGATCATGAACAGCACCGCCCAGCGAGCGGCAGCGACTGCCGCCGCCGGAGCTGCCAGGTTTCGGGTAGCCCAGCCGCGATAAATGCTTGAAAACACCCAGACGCCCCACAGCAGGAGAATCCCTACTGCGATTCCGGTCCACAGCGTGTTGCTGCTGGCAGGCGTAAAGCCCGCCGCCGCCTTGAAGGCGCTGGTCTGGGTGGAGGACATCGTCATGGCGTGTGATCACCGCTGACGTTGTACTGGCCTGATATCTCGACGGGGTCGCGGGGCTGTGCCCGGGAGGGCGACAGATAGTCCTGCAGGCCCTGGCGGATGCGCGCGATGTCGCTGACCAACCGGGGATAGTCCAGGTGATAGCGTTGGGCCGGGTCTTGTGGAAGATCGACACTGCGTTGCGCAACGGCCTCGAGCGCGTTGAGCTGGCGAATCATGACTTCCACATTGGCTTGTTCAGAAGCCGTGCCGGCTGCCTGGGCATACGTGGAGAGCATCGGTGTGCATAGGAGGACTGCGGTCAAGCAGATCTGCACACGTGAAGACGTTGATCTGAGCGCGGGGGGATTGAAGTTCACGTCGCGGGCCTTGGATGCTGTAGGAATCTATGTCCACAGCATGACCAAGGGCCGAGTTTGAATCAGTACGAAACCCTTTTTAGGTCTGAGAGGGTTTATCCAAAAGGGTCGGTGTGACAATGCTGCGTTTAAATAAGAAAAGGAACCCGGTACTGATTGCATACCCAACCGCCCAGGCCTGGGCGTTTTGATTACCAAATCGTTCGTGGCCACGATTGATCGGCTGAACGCTGACCAGCTCCCACCCCTCTCGACCGTAGCGGTTCAATACGTCGAGAGTCTCAGGGTTGCTTAAGTAACCTTGAACATCCGGTTCGGTCGTCTCATCTGTCGACTTGAACATCAGCACGCCGCTGGTCACGGTTTTGTAGGGCAGGGGGACGAAGGTCTGGGTGTATTCAAAGAGTCTCATAGGATACCAACTGCAAGGTGGGGTGTTGCCGCTGATGCAGAATTGACCCAACTGCCGAAATTTCGCTGACCCAAGCTTCTACTTCGTAAAACGTTAGCAGGTCTGACTTTGGGCTGAATACTTATGGGGCAACGCCAAGTCGGCAGTTGGGTCAACTCTGCATCAGCGATAATATGTCAGTACTGTTTTGGGCGAATCAGGCAAGGGAAGCGGCTATGTGCAGCGGGTTGCTCAACGCATCGCCAGGCTGCTCCCATTTTGGGGCAATTCCAAATGTCTGGAATGCATTTTTTTCCCGAACCGGATAATGAACTCGGTTGGTAACGTTGTTAATAATACTGGCGCTTCGATAAGCGCCCATCCCCAGGTCCGGCGCCCCCACTCCATGAGAGTGAATTTCGGCATTCTGGACATAAATACGTCCTTTGATATTCGCCGAGGTTTTGAGTGTGTAGTCACGATTGACGGCAGCATGCCCTTTGCCATCGAACTCAAGCCATTGCCCGAGCGAGGAAAGAAACGGTGGGAATACGTAGTCGTAGCCGGTGGCAAGAATCAGCGCATGGGTGTCAAACGTGAACTTCTTTTGCATGTCTAGCTGACGAAAGCTCAAGGAAAGCGAACTTCCCGCTGCGGCAATGTGTTCCAACTCTGTACGTGACTGAAGCACCACAGGCAGTGGCCTCTCGATGGACTGTATGTACAGGCAGTCATATATCTCCCTGATCGTATCGATGGAAATGCCTTTGTACCAATGGCTTTGCCCTTGTATCGCCGAAAGACGACTATGCTCTGGCAGTGCGTGAAAATGCTCGACATAGTCGGGAGTGAAGTGTTCGCTGCCCAGCTTTGAATACTCCATGGAGATAAAGCCACGGCTGCGCGACAGCCAGTTTAGCTCATAGCCAAACTGCGGTTGATCTTTCAGCAGGTCGAGAAAAATCTCCGCAGCACTTTGCCCACTTCCGACCAGAGTGATGTTTTTCTGCGCTTGAAGCCCGCGCTTGTTTTGCACATAGCCTGAAGAGTGAATGCAGTTTTCCTGCTGCATGAAATCGTTAGCCATTTTTGGCCACACGGGCTCAGTGCCCACGCCAACGACCAGATCGCGCCCGCGGTACAGTTTGCGTTCCTGAGTCACCTGATCGGCAACGGTTAGGCAGAAGAGACCGTCGACGATTTCGAGAGCCACCACCCGTGCAGAAAACCGGATATTGTCCAACTGTTCGCTGACCCATTGGCAGTAGTGGTTGTACTCAACCCTGGGAACATAGAAGCTTTGATAGGAATAAAACTGATGGAGGCGACCGTGTTCGTGAAGGTAGTTTAAATAGGTGAAACGGCTCCTTGGTTCCACCATCGTGACTAGGTCGGCCATAAAAGGCACCTGCAGTGTTGCGTCGCCAATCAACATCCCCGCGTGCCAGTGAAAATGTGGCTTGGCTTCGAAAAACAGGCTGTCAATACCGTCCAGAGGCTGTAACAACGAACACAGCCCGAGGTTGAAAGGGCCGACACCGACCCCCAGCAAATCGTAAATTCGATCAGTTGAATCGTTCATGTTAGAGATTCCACGCTCTTGGCTGTCGAGTGGCAACCAGACTCCTAGAACTGAAGAGGTTCAGCTCTTCAAGAAATCAGTGATTGAGTATTTTGTGATAAGTAATGAACGTCTGTTCCGCCTCGTAGCCAAGCGACTCATAAAGCGCCTGGGCGGTTACGTTGGCTTTGGCCGTGTCCAAGCTCAGGCGTTGAGCACCCTCCCGCGTGAAGATATCGGTGAGTTGGTTCATCAAATAGCGCGCATTGCCTTGCCTGCGCACGCGAGGCTCGACAAATAGATCGTAAATCCAGTAGAAGCGCTTCATCGCTAATGAACAGGTGGCTGGGTAAAGCTGAGCAAACCCGACAGGCTCGTTTTGATCGTCCAGGAGCAGATATATTCTCGACGTCTGGTTATCGAGATTGGACTTTAAAAAGTCACGAGCCGTTGGCAGGTCGTCGGCCTCTTGATAGAACATACGGTATTGATTGAACAGGTACGCCGCTGCGTCCAGGTGCTGCAGTTCGCATGCAATTACATTCATGTGAGGTGCTCGCTGTCAGTGAAGTTGGCCAATTTCTATCTGGATATCGTTGATGTCTCTGAAGAAGAACGCGCGGTACCCCTCAAGCTCGCGAGCGGTGTAGGGCTCTTCAGTGGTAGGCGTAATACCCATGGCCTTTACGCGCGCGAAAATTTCGTCGATGTTGTTGACCATGAACGCCAGATGGATACCTCCAGAGTCGTTATGGTGGGTCACGATATGCTTGCCTTTGGACGAGTAATGCTCGATCAGTTCGAAGTCACGACGGCCGATTCTGACCATGCAGGACTTATAGTCGGGCTTGATGACGTCAATGACCGCACCTACACCATCACCGGTGATATGCACCGCCTCCTCGTAAACTTCCACGGTTGTCAACTGGCGGTAAAACGCCAGGGTGTCATCGATATTCAAAACGGTGAGGCCGACGTGGTTCAGGGTATCCAACATGTCATGGGTTCCGGTTATCAAGTGCGTGCATTAAAAAACGAAGAGTGGGCTGTTCAAGAAAGTCGATGAAATCGATTACCACTCCAAAACTGGTTTCCAGGTTGGACAGTAAGTGCATGATGTTTATCGATGAGCCACCCAACTCACGAAAGTTTGATTCCTGCCTGAATGTCGTTACGGGTAGCTTCAGTTCAGCGGCCCATAACTGCGCCAGCGTATCGAACGTTTCTCCGTAGTTCGTCGATGCAGCAGGTTGCGACTCGCTATTCAAGTGGCTGGGCAAGAGACTCGGGTCTACTTTGCCATTGGCTTTGTAGGGCATTTCCGGAAGCTGAACGACATACTGAGGGACTTTGTAATCCGGTAAATACTGACCAAGCTGATCGCGCACCATCTGTTGGTCCAGGTATTGAGCTGCAACGATGTAAGCCACCAGGCTGCCTTGCGGGTCTGCCATGACGGCTACTTCTTTATGCCCAAGTCGGAATAACATAGCCTCGATCTCTTCCAGCTCGACACGAAAGCCACGAATCTTGACTTGCCGATCCAGCCGACCCACAAAGCAAATGTCTCCCGACGGTGTTACTTGTACGCGGTCGCCAGTCCTGTATAGGGGCGAAGCATCAAGCTGCGCAATGTTCACAAACTTTTCGCACGTCGCCACACTGTCATTCAGATAACCTGCCGATACGGCTAACCCGGCGACGTACAACTCACCTTGGTCCGAAGGCTGTTGATGCTCATCAAGTACATGTAGCCGCACACCGCTGATGGGCTGACCGATATTCTGAGCCGACGTGGTGGCACTCATCGCCTTGCAACTGACCAGCACGGTGGCCTCGGTCGGGCCGTAGAGATTGTAGAGCCGACGCCCGTTTGACCAGGTCTCAATGGCTTGCGGGTGACAGGACTCGCCGCCGGTCAAGACCGTTTTTATGCCTGAGAAACGCCCAGCGTCAAAGACCGCGAGCAGAGGCGGCGGTAGAAAGGCTTGTGTAACTGCATGACGTCTGCAAAACGCAGCCAGTGCCATTTCTGACATTCTTGCATCTTCGGTGGGAATGCACAGAGCACCACCGCTCAGCAGCGTGGGAAACACATCCAGCACAGAAGCATCAAAGTTGATGGTGGAGTACTGCAATACTCTCGCGCCCGGGCCAAGTTCGAATGCGTTAATTGCCCAGTCGACAAGATTCAGCACATTAAGGTGGGTGACGTTAACGCCTTTGGGACGGCCGGTAGAACCCGAGGTAAATAAGGTATAGACGATATCGGTAACGATTGAGGTGTTGGGCGCCGGCCGGCCTGTTTCATCGGCGACAGTGAGGTCTGTGTTGTTCTCCATCCAATCCGGGGTTACTACCAGGTCGCAACGGCAACGGGCGCTTAACTGAAGTCGAGTTTGTTCATTGAGCGTCGGGTCAATGGGCACATAGCAGGCGCCTGTCGTCAGGATCGCAAGAATGGCAATATAAAGATCGACACCTTTCTTTAGTGAAAGGCCGATTTTATCGGAGGGCGAAATAGCCCGGTGCTGCTCAGCTAAAAACCAGGTGTGCAGTGCCGCAGCGGTTGCATTGACGTGTGCGAGCAACCCGGTATAGCTGAGTTGCGTATCGTGGGTGATCAATGCGACTTCGTTCGGGTAGCGCTGAACGGTTGCGTGAAAGCGTTCAATAATCGTATTCATAGGCGGCCTGCTCAGGGTGCAGTGCATGTGATGATGCAGGCGCCCATTTGAAACGGGCCCGTGCTGAACAGCAGGATATGGTCGCCGGCCGACAGTTCTTTATCCATTTCCAGTTGTTTGAGATTGATCAGGTTGTCTGAGCCGAAACAGTGCGCGAAGCGTGGTAGCTGTCGGGTGACGGCCTTGCCATGATTGATACCGGACAATTGGCAAAACAGGCGAGTGGCTTCCAGTGTGTAGTTATTGCAAATGAAGCGGCTGACGGACGCGGCAGGAATACTGGATTGTTGATAGGTCCGTTTCATCAGCGCAGAAATGCTGCGCATGTCGGTTTCGCTTGAGAAGTGTTCTATTTGCCTGGTGTTGGAGGTGTACTGCACGTGCCCACATAACTTATAGGGAAGCTGGTGCGCATCCCTGCTGACAAGGCAGGAAGATACGGCATCGCCGGTCACGTAAATGAAGTCGCTGCCCTCACCATATACGCGTTGCAGATCGCCGCCTGATTGGTCGAAACTAAGTAGCAGCGCGTTCTTCAGGTCGCCAGAGGCCACCATTGCGGACGCGCACTTCAGGCCGGCATGAAACCCCGCGCAACCCGCCAGACCGACGGCATAAAAGGGTATTGTCTCCATGCCCAGACGCGTGCTCAGGTCGGCGAGCCATTGCGCATCGATGTTGTTCTGCGCATCCACCATGCTCGATATCAGAAAAACCGCATCTATATCCGAGGCGTAGCGCCCGCTGGCGGTCAACGAATGGGCTACCGAGGTACAAGCAGAGTCGAACAGATCGCCTGGGAGATGTGAGAAGTTTTTGACGTTGTTCTCGGGAGCGCGCAAGAGGTCAAGGGTCTCAGGTGACATGGCGGCAGCCGCGATATCAACGGACTCGCCTGTTTCGTAAGACACACCACCGAGATAAATCGATTGTTCCACGTTTTGCTCTTCTTATTAAAAAAGGATGAAAGCAGGCCCGCCCCAAAGGATGAGCTCACCGAATAGTCCGATACATAAGTGTCAAGGCTGTTTCCAGCGCGCAGTTCATCGCACACTCAACGAGCGATCACAGTTGGCGCGGTCAGTCTTTCCAGTAAAGAGGATGTCGAACGGTGACTTTAGTAAGGGGGGAATGTTGTTGCCATAAGCCTTTGAAGCCTTGAGGCAATATGAATATATCACCCGCCTTGTAATTTTTTTGTTGCCCACCCAATTCAGTGATCAGCACGCTGCCACTGATCAGGTGAATGACCTCGGTTTCCGGCCAGCCGGACAACTTTAGTTCCACTGGCGCAATCTCGCAAACCTCAACGGCCGCTTGTTTGCTCTTGGCAATATAGGGGGCGTAGCATCGGTATGAAAAGTGTGTGCCGCTGAGTGTTGTATAAAATTCGGTAATGTCTGGAGCGATGATTGTCTTTACGTCTGCAGGAACGCTTTGCTCGATAAGTGAGGTATTGCGGGAAGGCACATCACTGCCATAACTGCGACCCATCAAGGCTGACATGCAGACAGCAATAGATGAACAAATGATTTTCAGTACGAGCTTATGCCTCACACCATGCTCCTTGATGTTTTTTTATATCGCTTTCCAGAAACGTCGCGCCAGAGTAGATCGATGCATTAGATATGTCAAAATATTTCCAATGTTTCTGCGTAGATTTTTATCTGCGATGCTGAACTCAATATTAGTACTATCGTGCAATTATTTGCGCCCAAGCTGAATTTACCCAATTACCGAGATATCACTGTTGCCGCTGATGCAGGGGGATCTTTTCACCCTTGAAGGAAAGGATGACGTTGGCCACGTAGGCAACTGCCGGTCCAAACCTGAAGCTCTGAGTCAGGAAGTGTTTCTCGGCGTCCTTCATAGCCGGGCTGTTTAAAGCATCCACAGCGCCTCTGAACCGATACAGCTGCTGATGCCGATCACCTACAGTGACTTGAGTTATTGTTTGGATCTGGACCAGGTTCGCGATGACCGGGTTCACGTCTTGCCCTTCGTCGAGCAGGATCGCACCGAAGCGCTGGCTCAGATCCGGCTGGCTCATCTGGTACAGCTTCAGATAGCCGTCGTGCGTCATGGAGACTGAGCGGCCCTGGATATCGACCATCTTGTCCCAAACGTCTCTGGTCAGGTTGAGCGCTTTACTCATGTACTGCTGCTGGACCGAGGTCAGTGTGCGGTTGCTCTGGAATCGCACAAAGTGGTCTTCCAGCAGCTCCAGATCCTTGCTGGCCATGAAGGCATTGAGGGTAGAAACGATATCTTTGGCCAGCTCCCAATCCTGGGTATTGATCGTCCTCGCGATGTCGGTCAAACGCAGATTGCCAGCCTGCTTGTGTTTGTACTGGCTGCCATAGACAGCGTAGGCGAGGCCGTGAGCTGTTTTGCAGGTCACATTGCGTGGAAAACGGTTCTTTGCCGCGATCTCAACGGCTTTGTTGTAGCAGAGGTACAGCATTTTGACCGACGAGTTATGCGTGGCGTAACCGACGAGTGTTGTTGTCTTCCCGGTACCGGCAAACGCCTGGACCAGTAGCTTCTTCGCGAAGGAGTGAATAGCTGGCAGTTGTTCTTCTGTCCATTGCATGGAGGGCACCTAAGGAACCTCCGAACAAGTCTCAAATATGCGAAAATCGCCTGACCACCTGATCCGAGCCGCCCATGAGCCAAATGAGCTTTTCCGACGTTGAGTACGCAGGCAAACGCAAGCAAACCCGCCGC
>NZ_ATDK01000371.1 GCF_000444135.1 Pseudomonas avellanae BPIC 631 | reverse complement strand
GCGGGATATCAGTCATTATCTGATGCATCGCTACAACTGGATTCGGCCACACCAGTTCAATGATGGACTGGCGCCCGCTCAGTACGAGAAAAACCTTAACGTCGTGTCCGGGATGAGTTGACCACTACACGACAAAGCCCAGTAGCGCGCCGAGCAAGGTGCCGGTGGCCATCTGAAACGACATGCGCTTGGGGTTGTGGGTGGTCGATGACAGCGCAACCGTGGCCGCCGAGGCCAGAACCATGTTCGCGCCGCTGGGCCAGGCCGTCAGCAGCCACCAGGCACTCATAAGGCCGACCACGCACGTCGCACGAACCCCGGCCGACAGTGCCGTCATCCAGTGGGTGCGCGGTACGAACGGCTCTTTCCACTGCTCGCGCACATGCCTGTGATCGGCCAGCGATGCATGGGTCCGGGCGTAATCAAGCAGCTCGCTGATCAAGCGATACAACAGCTCGAATGCGGTATGAAAATCCAGCCGCTCGGCTTCACTTGGCAAGGCCTGCTCAAGCTCGGCGCGCAGGCTTCTGACGCGGTCTGGCAACTGTATTTTGAAAAACTCCAACTGACTGACCAGTGCAGCGGCATCATCGCTGGTCAGACTGTGGCCGGTGAACGCCTGCAGCAGTTCTGCCAGGCTCTCCAAGCCGGGCGAAACCTGCTCCAGCACGGTTTCGGCACGCTCGCTACGCAGCCGCTCAAGCAATTGGTGCAATGCATTGAAACGTGTGGTGACGGCCATAAACTCGCTGTTCAGGCGATTAAGACGGCCATTGCGCCGCCGCATGTGCGGGTCTTCAAATACCGTGACGCTGCGCAGCCCTTCCAGACCAATGGCCTCTGCCACAAAACGCACGTTGCCGGTTTCAAATGCGCCAGGTGAAATATCACCGCGCAGACCCTCGACCATGAAGCGGGCGAACACGCCAAAGCGCTGATACAAGGCATTGCGCATGGCAGCACTGGCGCTTTGCGGCAGGATCGCGGCAGTAACTGCGGTTGAGCAAAGAATGCCGAGCGTGATTTCCAGCACTCGCCACACAGCCGCCATGAACGCCCCTTCAGGATGGGCCAGCGCCGGCAGCCCCACCATCGCCGCGGTGTACCCGGCCAGGACAAAACCGTAAGCGCGAAAGTTGCGGTAACGCGCCGCACCTGCCGAACAGACTCCGACCCACAACGCCAGGCAGCCGAGAAACGGCACAGGGTCCTGCGCAAACAGCGCCATCAACACAACCATCATGGCCGACCCGGCCAACGTGCCCAGCAGCCGATAGAAACTCTTGGCGAACACCTGCCCGCTCTGCGGCTGCATGACGATGAACACCGTAATGATCGCGGTGTGCGGTTGCGGCAACTCCAGCCGAAGAGCCAGCCAGTAGGTCAGGAAGGCGGCGATCAACACCTTGAAAAGATAGACCCAGGTCACCCCGTCGCTGCGCGCCCAACCTTTGAACTCGCGCCGCCACGGCAAGGCGACGATGCGGTGCAGGGTGCTGGTGATCATCGTTACCACGCTGCGCGCCCATCGCTGGCCGTCAACCCGCCGCCCAGCGCCACGGTCAGCCCGGCATAGGCCGTCAACCGTGCAGCCTCGACCTGCTGCTGAATCTGTTGCTGACCAAGCAGCAGCGTTCGGGCATTAAGCACGTTCAGGTAATCGGTCAGGCCGCGTTGCCAGGCGATCAGGGCAATGTCATAGGTCTTTTGTGCCGACGCCACCGACTCGGCGGCAAATACACGCTGTTTGTCCATCGAGGCGCGACGAATCAACTGGTCAGAAATACTCTTCAACGCCATCACCAGCGTCTGGTTGTAGCGCGCAACCGCCATGTCATAGCTGGCCGACGCCTCGCCTAATTCCCCGCGCAAACGTCCGCCATCGAAGATCGGCAGACTGATGGCCGGGCCGACCGTGTAACTGAGTTTGCTGCCGCTCAGAAACCCCAGCATGCTGCCGCCCGTGGCCATATAACCGAGGCTGCCGAGCAGATCGACATTGGGATAGAAGTTCGCATGAGCGACGTCGATGCCACGCTCCCGAGCGGCAACCTGCCAACGCGCTGCCACCACGTCTGGCCGCTGACCCAGCAGTTCAGCAGGCAGTGCCGATGGCAGTTTCAGTTCGGTGTGCAACGACAACGCGGGCCGCTGCAACTCAACGCCCTGCCCCGGCCCCTTGCCGGCCAGCGCGGCCAGTTGATTGCGGCTCAGGGCAATCGCCTCTTGCAGCGCGTCAATCTGCCGATGGGCTTCGGGCAGTGCGGTCTGGGCCTGGCTGACGTCGAAATGCGTGCCGATCCCGCCTTTGAGGCGACGCTGCGCCAGGTCGAGTATCTGTTGCTGCTGAGTCAGAGCGGCCTCGGCGATGTCGAGACGGGCGTAATTAAGCGATAGCTGAATGTAGGCGCGGACCACGTTTTGTTGCAATTCAAGCTGCGCCTGACGTTGTTCGGCGGCGCTGACGTGCGCCAGATCCAGCGCCTGCTCGCTTTTGTTACGTTCCCGCCCCCACAGATCCAGCGCGTAGCTCAGGCCAAGCGACGCATTGTTGTCCCAGGTGCGAGTATCGGCCAGCGCTCCAGGCCCATAAAACTGATCATCTGGCCAGGCGTGGCGCATCAGGCTGGCGCTGCTTTGGACCTGCAACGACTCGCCCGATTCAGCGATGCCAGCCATCGCCCTGGCCTGCCGCACACGGGCAGCAGCAAGCGCCAGGCTTGGGCTGCCCAGCGTGGCGAGTGCGATCCAGCGATCCAGTTGCGCATCACCATAGGCCCGCCACCATTGCGCCGCAGGCCAATGAGCGTCGCGTGCAGCGCTCTGGATGGCCTGATCGGTTGCCAGGCGGTCGGCGGGCAAGACACTGCTTTGCGGTTTGATGCCGTGGGTTGCGACACACGCGCTGATGACCAGCGTCAAAGCCAGAATACCGAGGGGCTTGAGCCCTCTGATGATGCGACGCGACACAGCTGCGAGTTCCCGACCGAAGGTAATGCACCTTGAATGGCGGCGATTCTAGGCGGCACTCGACGCGGCGATAAGCGGGGAGATATGTGAATGTTTGTTACTGAAACGGCGATAATGCTTTGGTCTGGCTGACATGCAATGGTTACTTCATGTCACAATTTGCCATCTATTCAGAGATGTACTCATGGACACCCTGCAAAACATGCGCGCCTTCAGCAGCGTGGCACAGGCAGGCAGCTTCACCGCCGCCGCTGCCGTGCTGGACACCACGACCGCCAACGTCTCGCGCGCTGTGTCAAACCTCGAGGCACACCTGCAGACCCGGCTGCTCAACCGCACCACACGACGCATTGCCCTCACCGAAGCGGGCAAGCGTTACCTGCTGCGCTGCGAGCAGATTCTGGCCTCGGTCGAGGAAGCCGAGGCCGAAGCGAGCGACGCTCATGCAAGGCCCGCCGGGCAGCTCAAGGTGCATTCGATGCCGGGTGTCGGCCAGCATTATGTGATCGATGCCATTGCCCGCTATCGGCGCAACCACCCCGACGTCGCCTTCGACCTGACCATGACGCACCGGGTGCCAGACTTACTGGAAGAAGGCTTCGACGTGTCGATCGTGCTGGCCAGCGAACTGGCCGATTCGGGCTTTGTGTCGCAGCGCCTGGGCATTACCTACAGCATCGTGTGTGCGTCCCCCGAATACGTCAAAACCTTCGGCATGGCGCACAAGCCCGCAGACCTTCTGAACCATGCGTGCCTGCGGCTCGTCAGCCCAGTGTTCCCGCTGGACAAATGGCTGTTCGACGGCCCGGAAGGCCAGGAGATGGTCACCATCAACAGTTCGCCGTTGCTGGTCAACTCGGCCGACGCCATGAAGACCGCGATCTCCAGCGGCATGGGCATCGGCATCCTGCCGATCTACTCGGCCATCGAAGGCTTGCGCAACGGCACGCTGGTGCGCGTGCTGTCCGACTATCGCTCGCAAGAGCTGAACCTGTACGCCATTTACCCGTCGCGCCAGTACCTGGACGCAAAGATCAGGACCTGGGTCGAATACCTGCGCGGCTCGCTGCCGGAAATCCTCGCGGCCGATGAAGCCGACTTGCACGTACAGGCACTCAAGGCGTCCTGCTGACATCGTACAACTGCAAAAAGCGGCTGCCAAAGAGCGGGCAGGAATGTTAGCGTGCTACTCATTCAATCGCTCAAGAGTGACTGCCCGATGAAAAAAACCGTACTCGCCTTCAGCCGTGTTTCCCCCGAAATGGCCGAGCGCCTGGCGCAGGATTTCAACGTTATCGCGCCCAATCCCAAACAGGGCGATATCAACGCCCAGTTTGAAGAAGCCCTGCCGCACTCACACGGTCTGATTGGCGCAGGCCGAAAACTGGGTCGTGAACAGCTGCAGAACGCGACCAAACTGGAAGTGGTATCGAGCATTTCGGTGGGCTACGACAACTACGATGTCGGCTACCTGAGCGAGCGCGGCATTCTGCTCACCAACACCCCGGACGTGCTGACCGAAAGCACCGCAGACCTGGGTTTCTCGTTGATCATGAGCAGCGCCCGCCGCGTCGCCGAACTGGACGCCTACACCAAGGCCGGACAATGGACGCGCAGCATCGAGCCGCCGCATTTCGGCACTGACGTGCATGGCAAGACACTGGGCATCGTCGGCATGGGCAATATCGGCGCAGCCATTGCCCGCCGTGGACGTCTGGGCTTCAACATGCCGATCCTGTACAGCGGCAACAGCCGTAAGAGTGAACTGGAACAGGAGCTGGGCGCACAGTTTCGCAGCCTGGACCAATTGCTGGCCGAGGCAGATTTCGTCTGTCTGGTGGTGCCGTTGAGCGAAAAGACCAGACACCTGATCGGCCGTCGCGAGTTGAGCCTGATGAAGCCCGGCGCCATCCTGATCAACATCGCCCGCGGGCCGATTGTCGATGAACCGGCACTGATCGAGGCCCTGCAGAACGGCACTATCCGCGGCGCTGGTCTGGACGTCTACGAAAAAGAACCGCTGAGCGAATCGCCGCTGTTCCAGCTCAAGAATGCCGTCACCCTGCCCCACGTCGGCTCGGCCACCACGGAAACCCGCCAGGCGATGGCCGACCGCGCGTACAACAACCTGCGCAGTGCACTGCTGGGCGAGCGTCCGCAGGATCTGGTCAATCCGCAGGTGTGGAAGGGCTGATTCAAAGCAGCGTGTGGCCATAGTGACCACACGCGACCTGACACTCATTTACCTGGGAGCAGAGCCAGCAGGCGTTTGCTCCTCAGCAGCTGTCCGAGACAGGGCTACTCGCCCAAACGTAAATTTCTGTGTTGGCTCATAGTCCAATGCTGCTTGCGTCACCGTTGGGTTATTTGGCGATGCCGTTATGAAGGTGCCCGTCGCAAGACTTTGCACTTGGGACCATGACCCACCTGTGAAGTCCGCTCGCCGAGTCCATCGGTGAGTATTGAGACCGACCTGACAATCCCTCATTTTCAAACCATCCACCAAACAGCGACTGCCATCAGGGGTGACAAGGTTGAAGTGCGGCCCGCGCGAGTCATAATCCATGAGATTGCCAGTCCGCCATTGCTGGTTAATATCATTGACGCAAGGCTGCGTAACGACACCATCACCAAGACGCATCAAACACTTTTCCCCTATTGAGTGGATCTTTATTAAAGATGCAATATTGTCAGGCCCGAGACGGTCGAAGTTTTGCTCCGCACCATACGTATTGCCTTGCATCACTACACTCCCGCTCTGCTCTGCTCTGCTGTGATGAACTTACCGTCCTCCCCTCCTTGAAGCACTATCGCTCCAGGCTGTGCTATGTCCGGGCGCACTCTCCATTGAAATTGCGGCGTGTTGATATCGCACACAGACAGGGCCAGCGTTTTCCCCAGACAGGATGCTGTATTGGGACCCGTCAATATAAGCGATTGCCCTGAGCCGTTCAAAAGTAAGCGCCTCATGAACCCCACATTCCAGTCCTGCAATTGAAGCTTGATGCTGTGCTCCAAATTCTTTTCAGGAGCCAGCCCCCATGATGCGACCCGACGCCA
>NZ_ATDK01000370.1 GCF_000444135.1 Pseudomonas avellanae BPIC 631 | reverse complement strand
GTCGCCGAGGGGCGAAAAGGACACTTGAGCCTTGCATCTATCCAACTGACATCGCAAAACCGGTGTGTGACGCAGAGCGTCACGAAATGCATTCCCACGCAGAGCGCGGGAACGATAGGCGTTCGGGAGCATGCTCCGTGGAGTGCCCGCTAGAGCGCGGGAACGATAGGCTTTCGGGATAACACCATCGTGCCCATGCTCCGCGTGGGTATGCCGTTCTGGACGCTCTGCGTCTGGTTTTCGGCGCTTTACTTGCCCGGCGTCAGCGTCAGGCGTTGTTTGCCGTAGCCTTTTTCGTAGTTCTGCTGTTGCAGCGGGATCGACATGTATTGCCCTTTCTGCCAAGGCTCGATGCTGTTGGCGTAATACGGGCTGGCAGGGTTGCCGGACTGGCCGGTGTTAATCATGCCGGTCATCGGCTCCACCAGGCTGAAATCGACGATCATGCGCAGGCCAGGGGCCACGCGTGCATCGAAGCCTTTGCCCCACTCGAAACCGGACACATTCAGCGTGGTGTGATCACCGCCCGCCGCCGTAGCGCTGCGGTCGAACTCACCGCCGCCCAACTGCCTGGCCAGTGGGTTGGTCGAGGTCCAGTTGTCGCGATGCAGTTTGCCCCATTGCCAGGCCTTGTGGTCGCTACCCAACAGGCTGTCGCCACTGGTGACAGCCGCCGCCAGACTGCGCGCCAAAATGGTTGGCTTGTCTTCTTTCTGCGGGGTTTTGACGTCATCCCAATACGGGCTGTCATCACGGCCCAGCAAATGGTCTGCTTGCGGCGAATACGAAGAACTGGCATTGGCCACCAGCGCCTGCCAGGCAGGGCTGGTTTCGGGGCCCAGTTCATCGAGGAAAATCTGTTTGGCGCTTTCCTGCAGAAACAGCTCGTACAACGCAGCATCAGACGATGTGGCGCTGAGCTTGCCATCGAACGCCATCAGGCGAGTGAACGCCTCGCGGGCCTTGTTGCGATCAGCCTCCGGCAGGGCGTCGATGGCCTGCTTGAGCGGCTTGCTCATGCCCGGCGCCTGGAACATGGTCTTGAGTTTGGCCGCGAACGTCGTGGTCTGGTCGTATTGCATGGCGACGGTGCTGCGCAGGTCCTGCTTGCCGCTGTTGGCCAGCTCGGCGATACGCTCGGCGCGCTCCGGGTAGCCCCACGAGTTGGAAAGCTGCATGCCGTAGCCTTTCGGAATCGTGCGCTGGTTGGCCGCTGCCAGCCAGCCCTGGCGCGGGTCCTGATCATAAGGATGGAGCATCGAGTCGGCAAAACCGTCCCAGTCATATTTGCCGTCCCAGCCCGGCGAAGGCAGCAGGCCCTGACCTTCACGACGGTTCGGGAAGCGGCCAGTGACTTGCCAGCCAATGTTCGAGGCATCGGCGAAGACCATGTTCAGGGTGATCGCACGGATCTCGCGGCTGGTATCGAACGCCTTCTCGACGTTGGGTGCACGGGACAGATCAAAGAACGCATCCAGGCTCTTGTCGTCCTTGAAGTTGGGCACTTGCAGCGCCAGGCTCAAGCCATTGCCGGGCGGCGTTGCGCTGGCATTGAGCAATGCGCCATGACGCGTCTCGTAGACCGTTTCACGAATCGGGCTACCGCCTTTGACCAGAAAGGTTTCCTGGTGAGAGGCTGCCGGCACCCACTTGCCATCCGCCATGTAAGAGACGCGGTTGCCTTCGCGCTTGATCTTCTCAAGGAACAGATCCTGATTGTCGCCTTTGACGTTGCTCATGCTCCACGCCAGCTTGCCGTTGAAGCCGCTGAGGACCAGTGGCAGACCGGCGATGGATGCCCCGGACACCTGATATTTCGGCGCACGGATCTGCACGAAGCTCCAGGCGGAGTTCAGCCCGGCGGGCAGTTGCATGTCGCTGGCCAGCAGGCTTTTGCCGCTACGGCTGCGTTGTGGCGCGATCGCCCAGTTGCTTGAAGCGGCGACGCCGAGCATGTTCAGGTCCGAGAGCTGCAAGGCTATCCTGTTCAGATCGCTCAGGCCGGTGACCTGATTGTTCAGGTTAAGGCCCTTGAGCTTGTCGGCTTCGGCAAACGGCAGTTCTTCGTCAGGGTAAGTCGGCAGCAGCCAGGCGAGTTTGTCTGCCCCCACTTTCTGCGCCAGCACCAGCGCGGACAATTCTTCTTGCAGGTTCACCGACAGGCTGAAGTTGAGCAGGCTGAAAATCAGCGCCGAGTCTTCCGGCTTCCAGTACTCAGGTGTGTAACCCGAACGGGCGACATCGGCCGGCAGCTTGTCGCGGTAGCGGAACAGGTAGGCGTTGACGCCCCGTGCGTAGACATCGAAGAAGCGTTTGAGGCGCGGCGAAGCGGCGTTATACAGGTCGCTGGCGTTCTGCTTGAGATTCACTGAGCGCATCAGCCGGTCGACTTCCAGCGCGTCCGCTCCGGCCATTTCCGACAAGCGGCCCTGCGCGAGCAGGCGCATGCCGAGCATCTGACCGATGCGATCACCGGCGTGCACGTAACCCAGCGTGAACAGGGCGTCGTGGTACGTGCTGCTTTCTATGAGCGGCATGCCCATGTTGTTGCGGCGCACGGACACATTCTGCGCCAGCCCTTTGAGCGGGAACGTCCCGGAAGCAGGCAGCACAGTCTCGGGATCACCGCTGCCCAGCTGACAGCCAGCAAGGCTCAGGAAGCTTGCCGCAGCAGCGGCAGCGCCGAATCGAGGTAGAAAATGACGAAGGGCTGGCGAGGCCATGGGCAAGCTCCAAGAGGGGTAACGTACAAAAGGCGCTACGTTAGAGAGCAGGCAGGCTGTACGCAAGCGGCACGGACGAGTTTATTTCAGGATTTTACGGAGGCTGACCGGACGACGCTTCACGTTTTCCGCGATCTGCCGGTATGCCGGTAGGTATGTAGGAGCGGACTTGTCCGCGAACTGCCGGGAACCGGCAGCAAAGCCGGCGCGTACGGTTTATCAGGCACAACCGGGTTGACCTGTTTCAGGGCCGCTTCGCAGCCCATCGCAGCCGTCGTAACCTCCTGAAGCTCCTACAGCCCTTTGGGCAGAAGCCCAATCAGTGGGCGTTTCAGGATTTGTGTATCACGCGCCGTGGCATTTCTTGAATTTCTTGTCGCTGCCGCACGGGCACGGATCGTTGCGACCCACGTCCTTCAACGTGTTGCGCACGGGTTCCTGGTGCGCGTGACCGCAGTTCGGACCGTGGACATGGCCCTGCTGGTGGTCGTGATGATCGTGGTCGTGATCGTGGTTGCAATCAGGGCCATGAACATGGGCTTGCTGGTTCATCGGGTGTACTCCACAGTTAAATCTGCAATAAAAATCTGGCGAGCATTATCCCGCAAATCAGTGCCGAGCAGTAACAGTCAGTTCTTTTTCGCACTCGATCTGTTTTTTAAGTATGCTTAGTTTTTGGCGGGCGTTTTTCAGCGCTCTTGTATTTCCTGAAAGCGTGAGCCGATCCTATGACCCGACACGAACGTATCGCCAAGGCCATTGCCGCCAGCGGCAGAAAAAAAGGTGAGATCGCTGCCCAGTGCGGTGTGGCCAATTCTGCCGTTACCCAGTGGATCAGCGGCGAGAGCAAGAGCCTGCGGCCTGAAAACCTTTATGCGCTGGCACGCGCAACCGGCTTTCGGGCCGAGTGGCTGGCAATCGGTGAAGGGACTGAAAAGGAGGCGTTCGACGCCAACGTGGCGATGATCGATCAACCGAAAATGTCTTTTCGCTACCCGGTCATCAGTTGGGTGTCTGCCGGGTCGTGGGAGGAGGCGGTTCAGCCGTATCCCGATGGCTTCTCCGACCGCTATGAAATCTCCGATTACGACTCCAAAGGCCCGGCGTTCTGGCTGGAAGTCAAAGGCGATTCGATGACCGCGCCCACTGGCGTCAGCGTGCCGGAAGGCATGATGATCCTGGTGGACACCGAGGCCGACGTTCAGCCCGGCAGGCTGGTTATCGCCAAGCTGCCCGCCAGCAACGAGGCGACGTTCAAGAAGCTGGTCGAGGATGGCGGTACACGCTATCTGAAGCCGCTTAACCCGGCGTACAAGATGATCGAATGCGATGCCGACTGTCGCATTATCGGCGTGGCCGTGAGGATGACCGGCAGGCTGTGAGCCTTGCGCCACAAGGCTTTCGCAAACCTTCCGACGGCACATGGCGTAGGACGCCTCCTACAATCCGCTTGCCGGGATCCTTCGCTCGGAATACTGTATCTATATACAGTTTCGTGAAGAGGTTGTCATGGCCGACATCAACAATCCAGTGCGCGGCGCGTCGCGTTCCTACGAGCAAATCGGCAGGCGCATCCAGCGACTGGTCTCGGCACCGGACGTGCAGAAGATCCAGTGGGTCATTGTCACGCGCCAGGAAGACGAGGCTCGAGAAGGCTGGGACAGAGTGCTGCAGGAAATCTCCGAAACCGAAGGCATTGAGGTCGACTGGCAACGAGACGGGTCGGTGAGAATCGGCTGGCAGCGCTATATCGATAACTGAAACAGACAACGCATGAGGTATTTGACGCAGCCTGCTTGACTAATATTTTAAGCATGCTTAAATTTAACGTCTTCATCCCCATTTATCGCCAGATCATCGACCCACTTCACTCGCAAGGAAGCGACCAAGGGCAGGGCGAGCCCGAGTGCCAGACCGGATGACATCCTTCCCTATTTCCCTGCCATCCACACGGCAGGCGCGCAGTGTCTGAGTTTTTCTGTGTTCGTGAACAGCTGTTATCTCTGGAACGGAGTCAGAACTGATGGATCTCTTGAGTGGTTTGGCAGACAGAGGCGAGTGGTTGGTCGCCGGTCTGGTTGGCGCAATCATCTCGGGCTGGTGGCACAAGGCTGGTCTGCTCGACTGGCGTGCATGGATGGTTTTTCTGGTGACCGGGGTGGCGTGCGCCGTGTTTCTCACCGGTATCGCCAGCAATTACCTGGGCGTTGCAGAGCCTCGCAACATCACCGGCGTCGGTTTTCTGCTGGGTTCTTTTGGCGCCGCGTTGATCTCCGCTGTCAACCGCGCTTTGTGGGCGGCGGATATCTGGAAGTTTCTGCTGGAGCTGATCAAGGGCAAGCTGGGTGGATAGCTGCGTGGTTGTCGGTGGCTATTTGCGGTGCTGGATAAGTTCGTGCGGGGCCACATCGCCAGACTTGCCGATCCGCACGCTGTGCCTGAAGACCATGCCGGTCTTGAGTTTGCCTTCAAGCCGGTAGTGGATCAGCTCATCGGGCTTCTTCAGCAATTGAGCGATGTACCTGGCGTGCCCCCAGAGGTTGGTGCGGATGGGCACCACAAAGGTTTTCTGGCTGTGACCGTCGACAAAAAACCAGTCGCTGGATTTGCCATCGGCGAGCACCACGTCATTGAGCATGATCGTGTAGTTCAGGCCTCGTACGAACAGGCTGGAGTCGTTAGGATTGTCGACCTCGAAATACAGCTTGAAATCCTGTTGCGTCAGCCTGGCCTTGACCACCTGGACTTTCAACAACTGCACTTCTGGATCCTCGAAGCGGTCAAAACTCAGGTACGAGCATCCACTCAGCCCGAACATGACCAACGCAAGGCTTATGATTCTTGTAATGTGCGCCTGAAAAAACATGGATGTGCTCCGTTTGACGCCTGAGTCTAACAACTCAAGGGTCACGGGTAACGCGCTTGTTGCGCTGTCTGATGCTACGCCATACTTTTACTGACGTGCTTATCGGTGTCTCCATGAATGTCTACGAAATTGTCTTCAGCGCCGAACTGGTCGCTGGAGCCCAGCCCGAAAAGGTCAGGGCCAATCTTGGCAAGCTGTTCCAGGCTGACGCCGAGCGCCTGGAGCTATTGTTTTCGGGGCGTCGACTGGTTCTGAAAAACAACCTCGACGCCACCACGGCCGAGAAGTATCGCGCCACGCTGGAGCGGGCCGGCGCTGTGGTTCAGGTGCTGGAAATGAACGTACCGCCGCCCATGGAAGAAGTTGAGCTGGCCCCGCCGCCTGACGAGCCGACCTGGCTGCGCAAGGCATCTGGCAGTACAGGCCGACTGCAAATCAAACCACGCGATGCCTATATGGCCGCTTTCACGGATGTTGACGCGCCGGATTACTCGGTGGCCGATACGGGCGCCGATATGTCTGAGGCCAAGCCTGAGCCCGTGGCACCGCTTCTTGACCTCTCCCGATTGAGCCTGGCCCCGCCGGGCAGCGACATGGGGCAAGCCGTCCAGACCGTGTCGAAGGCGCCACCTGACACCTCGCATTTGCGGGTCATCCCGGAATAATGCCAGCAGGCATCTGAAATCCTGAAACGGAATTATTTTCAATCAGCCCTGTTACTTTCGACAGTTCGCTCGGCTAACAGGCATTGAGAAATAGTCCACCAGGAGTTGCCCGATGTCCCGCTCGTTAGACACCCTTCTGCGCCCCAGTCTTCTGGCCATGGCGATTGCCCTGTGCACGCCGCTGGCCAGCCCGCTGCTGATGGCTGCGCAACAGACCAGCGTTGTTGCCTACGACCTGCCTGCAGGGGCCTTGCCGACCACATTGAATCAGATCGCCAGCCAAAGTGGCCTCGCACTGAGCCTTGATCCTGCACTGGTCGCCGGCAAAACGAGCTCGCCGGTGAAGGGCAGTTTCGATGCGCCGGGTGCCCTGCGGGAAGTGTTGCGTGGCAGTGGCTTGCAATTGGTGCAAAGCAGCGTCGGGACTTACACGCTGATGGTCATGGAGCAGAACGCCCTGAACCTGTCGGACGTCAATATCAACGCCAGCAGCGCGCCTGTCGAAGGTTCCGAAGCGGCAGGTTATCGCAGCGAAAACATCAGCAGTGTCGGCGCGCTGGGCGGCATGAAGCTGCAGGACGCGCCTTATTCCATCAGCGTGACACCTCGGGCTTTGCTGAAAAACATTCAAGCCACCTCGCTGGACGATGTCATCAAGCACAACCCGTTCACTCAGATGTACTCGCCGACCAGCGCCGGTTACGCCAGTGCCGTCAATATTCGCGGTTTCAGCAGTTCTGGCAGCCTGAACATCGCCAATGACGGCCTGCGCTTTACCAACGGTGCCGATGGCAGCAACTACATTGAAGAGATGGAGCAACTGGAAGTCATCACCGGCCTGACCGGCTTCCTGTACGGCCCGGCCTCGCCGGGCGGGCTGGTCAACTACGTCATCAAACGTCCCACCTATGAGCGCTACAACAGCGTCACCCTGGGCAATGCCGGTGGCGAAAACTACTACCTGCATGGTGATTTCGGCGGGCCGATCGACAGTGAAGGCAAATTCGCCTATCGCCTCAACGTGCTGACCCAGGACGGCGAAACCGCCGTTGATATGAACAAGCGCCGTCGTGAAATGATTTCCCTGGCGCTGGACTGGAATGTCTCCGATGACCTGCTGGTGCAGTTCGACGCCTCGCACAAGAAAACCCAGATTCGCGGCCTGACCAGTTACTGGTATTTCAACGACCAGTCCTTGCGCCCCAGTGCGGCCTCGCTGGACAACGACAAGCTCTACAGCCAGAAATGGTCGTTTTCCGATTACGAGTCAGACAAGGCCGGCGTTCGCGCCAAATGGCGTCTGAACGACACCTTCACCTTGCGCGCAGCGTTTGCCGCCCAGCAGTACACGTCGGAAAACACCTACACCGGGCCGACGGTCTCCAGCGCAGGCGTGTACTCGCAGCCGCTGTACGCTTTTGCACCGATTGAGACCGAAGAAAAGACCGGCTCGCTGTTTCTGGATGCTGCATTCGATACCGGGTTTCTTGGCCACAAAGTCACCTTTGGTTATCAGGGCAATACGTCTCGCCAGAAACAGTACGAGGACCACGTTCCGTACACGCCTGCTCAGCCCGGCCCGCAATACACCTCGCCGGTCGGCACGATCCCGCTGGACCAGACGCCCCAGGTCGGCAAGCCGTCCTACTCGATTGGTCACGGCAACCAGCGCCTGGCCAATAGCACGCAGAGCAACAACTTCCTGATCGGCGACGTCATCACCTTCAACGAGCAGTGGTCGGCGATTCTTGGTGTGACCAACACGCAGATCAAGACCTACGCCAACGAGTTCGTTTACGCCAAGGCATTCGGTTCGGCTGAAACCGAGACCAAATACAACGAAAGCAAGACCTCGCCGAATATCTCGCTGGTCTACAAACCGCTGCCGTGGCTGACCACCTACGCGACGTATATAGAAGGCCTGCAATCCAGAGGCATCGCGCCAAGCGGCACTGCCAATGCCGGTCAGGCTTTTGCGCCTGAAGTCAGCGAGCAGTACGAAATCGGCGCCAAGGCGACGCTGGGCGAAACACTGTTCACTCTTGCGCTGTTCAACATCGAGAAGCCCAACGCCTACACTACCGGCGGCAATGTTTACGTGGTGGACGGGCGTCAGGAAAACAACGGGCTGGAGTTCAGCGTGACCGGCAAAGTCATTCCGGAACTGACGCTGGTCGGCGGCTTCACCTTGCTGGACCCCAAGATCAAGAAAACCGGCGTGTCAGCGAATGAAGGTAACGTACCCACCAACGTCGCCAAGCAACTGGCCAAGGTCTATGCCGAATACGACATCAACCAGATGCCGGGCCTGGCCATGACCGGCGGCGCGTTCTTTACCGGCAAGCAATACACCGACCAAAGCAACGAGAACGACCTGCCGTCCTTCACCACCTTCGACGCCGGCGCGCGCTACCGCCTGCGCGTCTCGGAAAACGACCTGACGTTGCGGGTCAACGTCAGCAACCTGGCCAACAAGGAATACTGGCTCAATAGCAGCTACCTGGGCGACCCGCGCACCGTCGCGTTCTCGACGCAATTGGAGTTCTGAGGTCGGCTTGTGTCCACCGGAGCGTAACCTTGACTATCGTGCGACGCTCTGCGTCGCATGCCGTTCTGGACGCTCTGCGTCCGGTCTTGAGTGTGCGGTGCGGCGCAGATTTGTGACGCAGAGCGTCACGCACGGCATTCCCACGCTGGAGCGTGAGGAACGATAATCTCGACTGTCTCAAACCACATAAGCCGAACAGCATTTCTTGAATTTCTGCTCGCTGCCACACGGACAACCGTCATTGCGGCCGGCCTTGAGCGGGACGGTGGAGTCGATGAAGTACCAATGGCCCTGATTCTGCACAAACGATGAGCGTTCCTTGTGGCTGTGTTCGCCATTGCCATCGTGCCAGCGGGCAGTAAACGTCACGAAGGCGTGTTCGGGTTTGCCGCCGAATACCTCCGCGCTTTCCACTTCAAGCCCCAGCCAAGTGCTTTGCGCGCTCCATTGTGCGATGGCTTCACGGTCCAGCGCGGCTTGCTGCACCGGCAATGTGGTCTGCACCAGATAATCCGTCAGCCCCAGCACGTACGCGCTGTAACGCGAACGCATCAGTTTCTCCGCGCACGGCGCAGGCTGGCCGGCGTGATAATGACCGCAGCAGGCCAGTAAAAGGTCGCCACTGCCGCAGGGGCAAATAGCACTACTCATGATTCACCACCAGTATTTTCCAAAGTTCTCCGGGTTGGCCCAATATTTTGCGTTCAGCCAGTCGGGCACCTGTTTGTACTCGCGCAAGTCGTAGGTAAACAGGTTCAGCACCTGATCATCGCGCGCGAAGCGTTCGCTGGATTGCAGGGCCAGCGAGAAAAAGTCGGTCTCCTGCCAACCGCAGGCCTGCAAATCGGCCAGCACCGCGATGCGGCTGGCGTTGAGGTTGCGGATGCCGCCCAGCAGTTCCAGGCCGGTGCGCTTGGGGATATGCTCGAGGCAATCGACCACCAGCGCCAGGTCGAATCGTTGTGCGGCCAGATGCGCGGGCAGGGTGCCGGGCTCGGCCAGCGCCACCTCGGTCTGCGGGTGCGCGTCCTGAAAGGCTTGCAGCGCAGGAAACGCCTGCGCCCCGATCAACAGCAGGCGCTCGGGAGCGTAACGGTCGAGCAGCGCGGCCAGCGCTTGCTGGGGCGTGCGGGTTGAGTAGCCGACAGTCATCGAAAGTCCTCTGGTTGACTGACAAGACTAGCCTGCCGAACCGGCCCTGAACAGCAGTCAGTCACCCGAGATCGCATCACACCGGCGCGGCAACGATCTATGCTTGATCTTTTTTAATACACCGCTGGCATATTCGCTGAACAGCACGTCTACTGTGCGGCGACGAAAAGCGTGCAAAGACTTCGCGTTCGTAACGGATATCACAAGGGGTCAGGCAATGAAGCTGTTTTGGGGGCTGGGAAAGATCTTGATGCTGGGCTTCTGGCTGGTGGTGCTGATCAATGCGGTCATTGAAGCGCCCAGCCCGTTCGGCGTGATGATCGACATGGCGGGCGCCGTACTGTTGTTGACTCACCTGCTGGAACTGTTTCTGTTCAACGGCAGCCTGCGCGGTCGCAGGCATCCGTGGCGCGACCGGGGCAAGATAATCCTGTTCGGCATCTTCCATGTTCAATCCATCAGCCGCTCGGCTGCAAGGCACTCCCATGCGTAAGCTCGTTCTGCTGGCGGCACTGTTCAGCCCATTGGCCCTGGCCCAGACCATTATCGTTGCGCCGCATTCGCTCATGCGCCTGCCAGGCAACAGCAGCGTGCTGCAGGTCGAGCGCCTTGAGGTGTCCGATTACGGCACCTTGCTGATCCCCGCCGGTATCGATGACGTGAAAATCGGCGAACTGGTGCTGGGCCACGAAGCGCGCATTGCTATCGTACCCGGCGTGCAAGCGTTCAATCTGGTCGTGCTCAAAGGTGAATTCGGCACCGGTAGCCAGATCACGGCACGAGGCGCTCCGGGCACGTTCGAGAAACTGGCGCTGCCTGGGCGCAACCTGAGCCTGCGTTTGCAGAGCCTGAATGCCGAAGAGTTGTCGATTGACGCACGCGGCGGTGCGGGCAGCCCGGGGTATGCAGGGCTCGATGGCGGTACTGGCGAAGAGCCGGGATGCATGTGGGGGCAGGGCGGGCGTGGTTACAACGGTGACAGCGGCGGCAACGGCCGCGACGGGGCAGCAGGTTCGTCTGGAGCTGCCACAGAGCTTTCCCGCCGAGCGCATCAAAGTCAATGTCGCCGGTGGCGCGGCAGGCAAGGGTGGCGAAGGAGGCAAGGCCGGCAAAGGCGGCGCATCCAAAGGCTGCATCGTTTACCGCGCAGATGGCGGCAAGGCCGGCAGAGCAGGTGAGGCCGGTCTGCCCGGTGTGGCGGGGCCTGCGGGCAGTCTGATCCTGCAGCGCTTGTAATCCTCAACCGCCGCAACTTTCAAGCGCTGTAAGCTTCAAAAGCCCGTCCGGCTCAGGCGCAACGCCTGAGCCGGACGTTCATCGCAGCAGCGCGCTTATTGCGGCACGCCTTTCTCCCAGTTCTTCCAGTCGCCCACAATCGCTTGCACCAGCGGGTTGCCCGTGCGGTACAGGTTTTCCAGTGCCGGTACGAACGCACCCTGATCGGCATACTTGAGCAGGTTGTCCACCTCGCTGTAACCCGGATACGGACGATCAAAGTCCGAGCCCGCGCGCACCACGGCGAGACGATTGACATCCACCTTGCCCGCCTTGCTGGCGCGCAACAGGGCTTCGTACGTGGAATTGTCCTCCTGCTGGGTGGTGCAATACACGCCTTTGCCGTCGGTCAGCAGCTTGGTCCAGACTTCCGCCCGCTCACTCAGGCGCGTCCCGGAAAACCACGTATTACCCGCCAGCGTGTCGCACTGGGTGACTTGCGGTGGCTGATTGGCAGGCGCATAAGGGTATTTGACGCGCCAGGCCGCCGATTCCTTGCTCTCGCTGAGCACGACCTTCTGCGACAGGGCGAACGCCTTGGCCTGAAGCTTGGGGTTCAGCTCGAAGACTTCGGTCTTGTAGTCCAATGGCGGCTTTTCGTTCGGGCCTTTGGTGTTGATGCCCAGATAACCGGTCGGCCAGTCCTTGGGTACGTCGCGGGAATCGATTTCCCACTGGGTGCCGAACTCCACCAGATAATGCGCCCACGCGGTGGTGCCCAGAGAGCCGTGATGCGGGTTGATACCGGCAATACCGGCAACGATGAAATAGGTCTTGCGCAGGTCGAACTGCGGCGATAACGCCAGCGCCAGCGTCGAAGCCGCCGCATTGGTCTGGCCCATGCCGGTGACCAGCAGGCAGACGTCCTGCTCATTGCAGCGGATGGCCGGGTAGTCGGCTGCCAGCCCCGGCACCTGAACCTCTTTGGTCAGGTGCAGGCGATCGATCCAGTTCTGCGCTTCGGGGGCGAACATGGCGATCAGCATCACTTTGGGCGTGACCGGCGTAACCGGCGCAGTGGCCGCCCAGATGCCTGGGCTGAGCAGGGCCAGCGTGGCGCAGAGAGCATTGCGAGTAATGTGTTTCATGAAAACTCCTGTCGTCAAAATCAAATTCAGAACTGATAACCCACGCCTGCGTAATAACCCCAGCCGTCCGAGCGCGCCCGGAAGTTGCCGTCGCCGAAGTTGAGTTCACTGCCGTCCTGCCAGTTGCCGCCGTTGTGGAAGTAACGGCCTACCAACGTGAAGCGCAGGTGAGTAAAAGCGTAAAGCAGCACGTTGGTGGCAACCGTGGAGTTGCCGGTGCGCGCCGGATCGTTCTTGAGGTCCGAACCAAAGTCGAAGTTGGTAAAGCCGATGTAGGTCAGCGATGCGCCGTTGTCGAATGTGCTGATCGGTACGATGTATTTGAGCTGGGCACGGTAGCCGTCCCACGAATACTCGTTGCTGGCGCCGTAGTTTTCCCACTGGTAGCGGCCGTAGAAGTTGGCCGACAGATTGACCCGCGAATGGGTGTCGATGTCCGTGCCCAAGCCGCTGTACAGCGTGTTGGCGCGGTTGGCCGAGTTGCTGCCGTGGTCGTAGATCCAGTCAAAGGCAACATACCATTCCTTGAACGGCCCGACCGCCAGGCTGCGCCCGGCCAGATAGTCGATGGAAATACGCGGCTCGTGCTCCATGAACAGTGGCGAGCCATGATCCCAGACGCCTTTGTCATTATCGTTGCCGATGCCGAGGATTTTCGGCACATCCACATAGCCGTACAGCTCAAACGGCCCTTTGCGGCCGAAGTACTCGTACTCCAGGTAGATGTCATCGTTGGGCTTGGGGCCGAAACTGATGTCCTTGCTGCCGATCAGCGTCAGGTCCTGATTGAACCAGTCTGAAAAGTACGCGCCTTTGCCTTCCTTGGGCGATGCGGGGGGGCTGAGCGCTTCGCCCTGCGCGGAATCTTCCGCGCTCGCCGGCTGCGCCAATGCCACGCTGCAGGGCAGTGCAGCAACTGCTGCGAGCAGCAATGGAATCATGACGTTGCAGGGGGCTGCGGGCTGGGTGAAAAACTGCTTTGGCATTGAAACTCCTTTTTATGATCGCGCACTGTCAATCGCGTATTGCTGGTCGCTGACGGCTGATCGCAAACGTTTGCACAGCGCATGCCAAAGAGTTTCAAGGTCTTGAACAGGCTGGATATAGGCCGAGGAAGATGACCGATCGGGCAGGAATCTGTTCACAAGCTGTGCGCGGTATCACCTCCCGTGCCCTGTGATGTTCCGTTTCGCCTCAAAACACCGGACGCGCCGCTGCCAGCGCGACCACGGCCAGGCCGATGATCAGATTGATGCCGACCAGCCGACGGATATGGCCAAGTGCTGCTGCGCCTTCGGCCCATTGTTCGGCGTCCACCGCGCGACGCAGTTCTGGCAACTGCAATGAATGGATACGCAAGAACAGCGCAACCATTACCACGTACAGGCCCATCATGATCTGCACGTAGCGCGGCGCGGTTTCAAAACCGGTGAAGTTCAGCTGGATCATGCCGATGCCGGTGACAGGCAGCACGATCACGGCCGCCCAGACCCAGATGAAGAAGCGTGGAAACACCTGGACCCACACTTTCAAGCGGGCAGGGCCTTCAAGTGCTGCAATGACTGCTGGACGCAAGACCATCCAGGCGAAAAACATTCCGCCCACCCAGACCAGAGCAGCCAGCACATGCAGCGTATAAACAGTGGAAAAAGCGGTCATCGGACACTCCGTTCTGCGCGGATGGATTTAGCGCGCTATGATAGCGCTCACTCAGAACCACTGAAAATTTATCCAGCCTTTTTAGCCGTGCCCCCGAACCGAAGCCAATGATCAGTACCGAACTCAAAACCCAGATCCAGGGCGCTTACTCGCGTTTCCTCGAAGCCAAAAGCCTCAAGCCGCGCTATGGCCAGCGATTGATGATCGCTGAAGTCGCCAAGGTGCTGGGGGACATTGATACCGATGAAGAGGGGCGTCGTTCGGGCGACCCTGCGGTCGTGGCTGTCGAGGCCGGGACGGGCACCGGCAAGACCGTGGCCTACGCCATCGCGGCAATTCCCACTGCCAAGGCGGCGGGCAAGCGGCTGGTGATCGCTACGGCAACCGTCGCGCTGCAAGAGCAGATCGTCTACAAGGACCTGCCGGACCTGATGCGCAACAGCGGTCTGAACTTCACCTTTTCGCTGGCCAAGGGCCGCGGCCGTTACATGTGCCTGTCCAAACTCGACGCATTGCTGCAAGAGAGTGACGCGACCAACGCGACCGCGCAGCTGTTCGAGGAAGAAGGCTTAAAGATCGAGGTCGATGAAGCCAGCCAGAAGCTGTTCACCAGCATGTTGCAGAAGCTGGCGGGCAACAAATGGGACGGTGACCGGGACAGTTGGCCACAGGAACTCGCGGACCAGGACTGGGCGCGGCTGACCACCGATCACAGCCAATGCACCAATCGTCATTGCCCCAACTTCCAGCAGTGCGCTTTTTATAAGGCGCGCGAAGGCATGGGCAAGGTTGACGTGATCGTCACCAACCATGACATGGTGCTGGCTGACCTCGCGCTGGGCGGTGGCGCAGTATTGCCAGACCCGCGTGACACGCTGTACGTGTTCGACGAAGGCCATCACCTGCCAGATAAGGCCATCGGCCACTTTGCCCATTACACCCGCTTGAAGTCCACCGCCGACTGGCTTGAGCAGACCGCCAAGAACCTCGCCAAGCTGCTGGCCCAGCACCCGTTGCCTGGCGACCTGGGCAAGCTGATCGAGCAAGTGCCGGAGCTGGCCCGCGAGATCAAGGGCCATCAGCAGTTCATGTTCGGTGCCTGCGAGCAACTGGCGGATTTCCGCGCCGGTGAAGACATGCAAGGCCGTGAACGGCCTCGGCATCGATTTATCGGTGGAGTGATCCCCGAGCACATCCGCGAGATGGGCATCGAATTGAAAAAGGGTTTCGCCCGTCTGGACGATCTGTTCACGCGCCTGACTGAACTGCTTAAAGAAGGCATGGACGGCGAGGTCAACATTGGCATCGCCAGCCATCAGGCTGAAGAGTGGTACCCGTTGTTCGGCAGCCTGTTGGCCCGAGCCCACGGCAACTGGGAGCTGTGGACGGCATTCACCGCCGAAGACCCGGAAGACAGCCCGCCGATGGCACGCTGGCTGACCCTGGCCGACAGCGGCGCATTGTTCGATATCGAGGTCAACGCCAGCCCGATTCTAGCCGCCGAGATGCTGCGCCGTAACCTGTGGAACATCGCCTACGGTGCGCTCGTGACCTCGGCCACCCTGACCGCACTGGGCAAGTTCGACCGTTACCGCATGCGTGCTGGCCTGCCGAAATGTGCCGTGACGGCGGTGGTGCCCAGCCCGTTCCACCACGCCGACGCTGGCGTGCTGCGGGTGCCGGACCTCAAGGCCGACCCGCGTGACTCGGTGGCCCATACCGCCGCGATCATTCGTGACCTGCCCGGTCTGGTCGAAGGTTCGCGAGGCACACTGGTGCTGTATTCGTCGCGCAAGCAGATGCAGGACGTTTTCGACGGCCTGGACCGCGACTGGCGCAAGCAAGTGTTCATTCAGGGCAATCTGTCCAAACAGGAGACGCTGAACAAGCACAAGGCACGAGTCGACAGTGGCGAGTCCAGCGTGCTGTTCGGGCTTGCCAGTTTTGCCGAAGGGGTGGACTTGCCCGGTGCATATTGCGAGCACGTGGTAATCGCCAAGATTCCGTTTGCAGTGCCGGACGACCCGGTCGAGGCGGCGCTGGCCGAGTGGATCGAGGCGCGTGGCGGTAACCCGTTCATGGAAATCGCCGTGCCCGATGCGTCGTTGCGTCTGGTGCAGGCCTGTGGCCGGTTGCTGCGCACCGAAGAAGACCGCGGCACCATTACGCTGCTGGACAGGCGCGTCGTCACCCAGCGTTACGGCAAGGCGATTCTTAACGCGTTGCCGCCGTTCCGCCGCGAGATTTCCTGAATAACAGCTGTCGGTTGCCTCAGGTCTGTTCCCAAAGCGACCGATCGCTGGAACAATATGCGCCCATTCGGCCTGTGATCAGGCCCAGTACCGTCAGTCAGGAGTCCGCCGTTGCAGATCCAGGGTCATTACGAACTTCAATTCGAAGCGGTGCGTGAAGCCTTTGCGGCGCTTTTTGACGATCCTCAGGAACGTGGCGCTGCCTTGTGCATTCAGGTCGGTGGCCAGACGGTGGTCGATCTTTGGGCGGGCACGGCCGACAAGGACGGTGCTGAGGCGTGGCATACCGATACCATCGCCAACCTGTTCTCCTGCACCAAGACCTTCACCAGCGTGGCGGTATTGCAGCTGGTCGAAGAGGGCAAGCTGAAGCTGGACGAACCCGTGGCCAGGCTTTGGCCCGAATTCGCCGTTGCCGGCAAGGCTTCGATCACCTTACGTCAATTGCTCTGCCATCAGGCGGGTTTGCCCGCGCTGCGCGAGCCACTGCCTGCAGAAGCGCTTTACCAATGGGACACCATGACGGCAGCGCTGGCAGCTGAAGAGCCGTGGTGGACGCCGGGTCAGGGCCACGGTTACGCGGCGATCACCTACGGCTGGCTGGTGGGCGAGATGCTGCGCCGTGCCGACGGGCGCGGGCCAGGCGAGTCCATTGCTGCGCGTATCTCGCGTCCGCTGGGGCTGGATTTTCATGTCGGTCTGGCAGATGAGCAGTTTTATCGCGTCGCGCATATTGCGCGCGGCAAGGGCAATGCGGGCGACGCTGCCGCGCAACGCGTACTGCAAGCGACGATGCGCGAGCCTGCGTCCATCACCGCCAAGGCGTTCACCAACCCGCCGTCGATCATGACCAGCACCAACAAGCCGGAATGGCGGCGCATGCAGCAGCCGGCGGCCAACGGCCATGGCAATGCGCGCAGCCTGGCAGGTTTCTATAACGGCTTGCTGGATGGCAGCCTGCTTGAAGCTGACATGCTCAATGAACTGACCCGAGAGCACAGCCTCGGTCAGGACAAGACCCTGTTGACCTCGACCCGCCTGGGGCTGGGTTGCATGCTTGACCAGCCAGCGGAGCCCAACGCCACGTTCGGTCTGGGCCCCAAGGCATTTGGTCATCCGGGCGCGGGCGGTTCAGTGGGCTTTGCCGATCCGGATTACGACGTGGCGTTTGGCTTTGTCACCAACACCCTGGGCCCCTACATTCTGATGGACCCTCGCGCGCAGAAACTGGTTGGCGTGCTGCGTGAGTGTTTGCAGTAGGTATCGGCCATAAGTGCTTGTTTCATACCGACTGTCAGTTAAATGGCTGTAACAGGAACCGTACGACGGTTTCTTTTTCCAACTGCATCTTTATGCATGTTATACCGGCGTAGTTACGTCCTTCTGTCTGATCAAAACCGTTGCGGGTCATCCATGTCGTCCAATAAAAGCCTCGTTCTCGCTCTGTGCATCGCTGTTACTGGCTGTGCTCAAACCCCTCAGTCCGACTCTGCTGCAACCGGAGGCCATTGGTGGCAGTTCGGTTCTGGCAGCGAGTCTTCCGATGCCGGCACTGCTGTGAAGGCGCCCGCACCGGCTCCCGCTCCCGCTCCCGCTCCCGCTCCGGTGGCCAAGGCTGCTGCAACACCGGCCCCTGCGGCTGGCGCTGAAAGCAGCGGCCCGTGGTACTGGCCGTTTGGCTCCAACGACAACGCGCAAGCAAAGCCTGATGCCCTTGCCAGCAAGTCGGCAGACAAGCCTGCTGCGCCTGCGATGGTTGCCAAGTCGGAGACCGATACCAAGTGGTGGTGGCCGTTTGGCGCCGAAGGCAAGAAGGACGAGCCTAAAGCACTGCCGATGCCCGATCCTAAAGTGACCCAGGCCTGGCTGGACGAATATGAGCCGCGTCTGCGCGCTGCCATCAAGGACAGCCCATTCCAGCTGGAACGTCGCGAAGACCTGCTGGCGATCACTGCACCGGTCGACAGCTCTTTCAACCCGGACCGCCCGGCCATGTTGCTGCCCAACACGCTGGGCCCGATCACCCGTCTGGCCAAGGTGGTCGAAGGTGATCAGAAGACCGCAGTGCTTATCCTCGGCCACGCTGACACTTCAGGCCCTACCGAAGGTAACCAGAAGATCAGCCAGGAGCGTGCGCAATCCGTTGCCGCGATCTTCCGCCTTAGTGGTCTGGAGCGTAACCGCCTGAGCCAGCGTGGCATGGGCGCGGTCATGCCGCGTGCAGCCAACGACAGCCTTGAAGGCCGTGCGCTCAATCGCCGTGTCGAGATTCTCATGACGCCGCAGGACACCATGCGCGCCCTGATGGCCCGTTATGCGCTGCCGCCGGTTGCCCCCGTCATGGTTGCCACCCAGGACGTCAAGCCAGTAGCGCCAGCACCTGCTGCCGCGCCTGCCAAGAAAGCCGCTGTGGCGAAGAAAGACACTGCCAGGAAAGCGCCGGCCAAGGCCAGCACTGCCAAAAAGGCTGCGCCTGCCAAGACCACCGCAGCGGCTAAAAAGCCAGCAGCCACCAAAGCCCCGGCCAAGGCGCCTGCCAAGAAAGATAACAGCCAGGCCAGTAACTGAGGCCTGTGTACCTCAACGACTTTCGTCTCCACGCTTTGCGTTGTGCACGGGTCCTGAATAGCCTGAGAAACAAGGCTTTCAGGCTTCTGCCCGTAGGGCGTGGGAGCGAACTTGTTCGCGAAGAGGGCCTTACATTCACCAATGATTTATCGCCCACAACATAGCCTTCGCGAACAAGTTCGCTCCCACGGCCTTCGGCCAGATTCAAAAACGAATGTGTGATAACGACGAGCGCCGAGCCTCGTAACGAGAGTTAGCTAACGTTCATGATATCTGCGCAGGAATGAAACCATGACTCAAACCCTGGCCGACATGCGCCGTGATTACACGCGCGACGGTTTGACTGAAGCGCAGTCGCCGCAAGAGCCGTTTGCGCTGTTCCACACCTGGTTTGAAGAAGCAGTGAAGACCGAGCAACCACCGGTCGAGGCCAACGCCATGACCCTGGCCACCGTCGATGAGGACGGACGCCCCCATTGCCGGGTTTTGTTGCTCAAGGGGCTCGATGCTCAGGGCTTCACCTTCTTCACCAACTACGAAAGCGCCAAGGGCCAGCAATTGGCCGCACACCCATTCGCGGCCATGACTTTCTTCTGGCCAGCGCTGGAGCGTCAGGTGCGTATTGAAGGCCGGGTCGAGAAGGTCAGCGCTCAGGAGTCCGACGCTTATTATCAGGTGCGCCCGTTGGGCAGTCGTCTTGGCGCATGGGCATCGCCGCAAAGCCGGGTGATTGCCGATCGCGAGGAGCTGGAAGGCTTGATCAGACAGACGGAACAACGCTTCGCAGACACCCAGCCACACTGCCCCGAGCACTGGGGTGGCTACCGTCTTTTGCCCGAGCGAATCGAGTTTTGGCAGGGAAGATCCAGTCGCCTTCACGACCGTTTGAACTATCGTTTGATAAACGCCAAATGGGCACGCGAGCGTCTTGCCCCCTGATTGAATTATTCGCCTGCTCAGCCGTCTGAGCGTTAGACAGGCCGTCGCTGTATGACGCCTGAATGAACTTAAATTGCAGGACCGGGGCCGTGACAGCATCGTTGTCGGGTAGTCTAATGGCCACTGGTTCCTCTGGAGATTCCTTTTATGCGCAAGTCTGCTCTTCTGGTTGCTTCGTTCACTGCGATGGCGTTGATGCTGGGCGGCTGTACCTCAAATCTGACCGGCGATTCCTATTCCCGCGATGAGGCCAGGACTGTACAGACTGTCCGCATGGGCACCATCGAATCCTTGCGTCCGGTCAAGATCGAAGGCACCAAGACGCCAATCGGCGGTGTTGCGGGTGCGGTCGTCGGCGGCGTTGGCGGCAGCGCCATCGGTGGCGGTCGCGGTAGCGTCGTGGCTGCAGTGATCGGCGCGGTGGCAGGTGGTCTGCTGGGTTCGGCGACCGAAGAAGGCCTGACCCGCACGCAAGGTGTTGAAATCACCGTGCGTGAAGATGACGGCAGCATGCGTGCCTACGTGCAGCAGGTTCAGGAAAACGAGATTTTCCGGGTCGGCGAACGCGTACGCATCATGAGCGTCAACGGCACGAGCCGCGTGAGCCACTGATCGGCGACGCTGCACACCAAAACCCCGAGCCGAAATGCTCGGGGTTTTTTGTTTTCTGCGTCACATGGATTGTCACGCAAGGCATGCAGTTCCGGACTGCTACGCATCACACCTATGCTGCAACACAACGTCATGCCTTGCCCATCGTCACTGCACATAAACAAAAGCGCTTTTTTATCACGATGGCACTGACGACGCCGATTGCG
>NZ_ATDK01000369.1 GCF_000444135.1 Pseudomonas avellanae BPIC 631 | reverse complement strand
ATGCGCGATTAATCGATCGATTTTTCAACAAATAGCGGCTTATTTTAGGAAAAGTCCGGCTATCGGCCACGGCGCGGTGAGTTGATCGGAGGATCCTTAGCACTGCGTAGCGAAGCAGCCCCAGCGAGCTGCATCCCTTTACCCAGTACGCAGAGTCGAGTAACTGCACATGGTCATCATGGGATCTGCCTTTGAGCGATGTCACCAGTGCATGAATTTCCGGCGTCGTGCAGAGCGTTTTGATGGCTTCGCGCTCCGCACGCGAGAGTGCCCAGAAATGCTTGCCCAGTGGAATGCTGGGTTGAGTGTCCTCGAAGCGCTCCTTGGCAAGATGCTTCCACGTGCGCTGTACAGCGCTACGCATGCCGGCTTTTACCTGCACCGGGCGGTCAGGCTCTTCATCGCCGTCGCCCATGAAAGCTTCCTCGTAGCCTTGCATCATCTCTTCCAGCATACGTGCCGTTGTCACCCCAGGCAGGTCCGAGCCGCGAGCAGCCGTTGCCAGCGACAACCCCAGCCTGACCAGATCGTGAGCAGGATTGCCGATCACGGCTTGATCAAGGTCGCGTATGTGCATGTCTATGCGCCCTTTTGAATCCCCTGTCGGCCCCAGATTGCCGGCATGACAATCCCCGCAAATCCATACCGGCGGGCCGCTGGGCAGACGCCTGCCTGACTGGCTGTGAAGCCACTCATAGAACTGCGCGGTATTGCCGCGAACGAACGCATGCGCTGATCGCGCCATCTTCAGATTGCGCAGGTTGGTCAGGGTTTTGAGGCGTGCGTTGGGTCGAGGCGTTTTCATTGGAAAACCTTGAAGAAAGTTACTTCATTGACTCGCGAGGTTGCATGAATGTTTCAAGATATTTCAAATTTGATGAGCTCCCTGTTTTCATTGCTTAAGACGCTCTCGACTGGCAACTTCATTTCAAAACCAGTGCATTTGGCTACCGTTCAAATGCACTGGTAAACAGGCTGATACGAGCAATCCAACTATAGATCCACCCAAGCGATACTCCCAAAAACGTCAACCCACCCACCACATAAAAATTGACACAAACGGCAATTTGCCACTAATGTGGCGGCCTGCCGACGTATAACCGTCAGCCAACGGATTGAATTGCAAGGGAATGTTTAGTATGCACGGTGCGCTCCTTCGTACTGGCAAAAGCGATGAATTCATCGCTGTAGGCGAAACCGGGCAACCTGTCTACAAGGCCGCGTTGCAACTGATTGCCGCCCTCACCCGCAAATCGCCGTCTCTGGCGAATTTCCTTGCCGTGCCGAAAAGCAACGAGCAAGGCAGTGTCATCGACTGGTACAGCCCGATTCAAGGTGATGTAGTGCCCTGGAGCTCGGCGACTGAGGCCGAGCGTGACGTTGCCAGAGCCCAGCTGAACCATTTCAAGACGGCTATCGCCGAAATGAGCGCTTCGCTGGTGCAGGCCGGCAGCAAGGGCGGCCAGAGCGATCAGATTATTTTCGGCAAGCTGTTGGGGCTGGTTCCGCATGCTCCCGCTGACAGTTACGTTTACCTGGTCGAAGCCACACGCACCAACGCAGAAGGCGTAGCCGAGCGTTACAGCCAGCCCATTCTGACGTTTTGGGGCTTTGTGCAGAATGAAGGTGATCGGCACCGTGATCCGCTTTACTTTCTGACGCCCCGGGCAGCAACGCCCGTACCCTCCCCTCTGCCAACCACGCCCGTGCCGGAAGCTCCGGCAGTGCTGCCGTTTGTTGCCAAGCCGGCTCGGCCCTGGTGGCGGCGTTTCTGGTGGCTTTTGCCGTTGCTGCTGATCCTGGCGCTGCTGCTGTTCGGTCTGCTGAGAGGCTGTTTGCCAACAGTCACCTTGCCTGTTGTGGACGTGACGTTGCCCACTGCGCCGGTCACCACAGAGAGCATTCAGTTGAAAGACCCGGCGATAGAAAGCAGCGTGGTCAGCGCTGCGCCATTGCCCTCTACCGCGAGCGTGGCCACCGGCGAGCCTTCTTCCGAAGCGCCCGTCGAAGCCCCTGCGGTAGCGCCGGTGCCCGAGCCGAAGCCGCAAGCCAGCGAGCCTGTTCCTGCCGAGCAGCCAGAGAAGCAAGAGCCGCCACAGCCAACCGTGCCCAGCGCCGAACCTGCCCAGGCCAGTGCCCCCGGCGCGCCGTTGAGCATTCCGCCTGGCGCTGCAGAAGGACCGGCCGAGTTTCTGAACGGTAATTACCGCGCCGGTGCCGGGATCATGGACGCCAAGACTTCCAGGCCGTTACGGCTTGAGTATGCGTTCGAAAAAGGCCAGGGCAAGGTCACCATCCGACGCCCGGACGGCGTGTCCTGTTCCGGCGCGATCAACGCAGCCATGAACGGCGGCAACCTGGCGTTGAACAGTCAGGCACAGGCTGACTGCACCGACGGTAGCGGCTACGACATGCCTCAGGTGTCCTGCAAACCGGGTGCCCAGAGCATCGCCGACTGCAATGGCAACTATGGCAACACCCAATTCCCCATGTCCATGCGGCGCGAATAAAGGCTGTACCCATGCTGCCAGAACTGACGCAATTTGAAGAAACCGTTCACCTGATCAATGACAGCGGAATCCAGTTCCTGGACTTCGCCGTCAAACTGGATCTGCGTAACGAGCCTGCCGGACGTTTTGCGAAAATGGGCAATACGCTCATTGCGCGTCTGCTGCAGAACCAGGAAACCAAGCAGTATTTCCACTTCGGGCCGGTGGGCACCGCCAACCAGTCCGGTGAGCGTCTGGCGCAATCGCAGGCTCAGGAACGCTTGGTCAGCGAAGTCGACGACGAAGACCTCACGCTGGGTATGCAGTCCAGTTTCAAGCTGCTGGATGGTTTGTGGTTGCCCGCGCCGGTGTTTCGTTTTTTACCGCCAGAGCGTTACGACGAAGGCCCTACCAACTGGGCGCGGGTTCGTCTGATCGAGCTCGAACAGCCTGATGTCGATGGCAACACCCACCGCCTGACACTGGCATTCGACACGCGCGCGATGGCGTCGGCGACCGGCATGCAATACCTCGCACCGACCCGGGACGACATCAATGCCGGTTCGTCCTTTCGCCTGGCGTGCCACGCGCGCCAGAGCCGCTGGTTTCTGGACCAGAAATGGGTGCAGGACTGGCTGGCGGAGATCTACCGCGAAGGCAACCGGCATCGTCCCAGCGAAGACGTTGAAGAAGAGCTGGTCGAGCAGCGCCACATTGGTCACTACCTCAACCTGCTGAGCCTCATGGCCAAGCCTATTCCCGAGCAGCGCAGCAGCGAACCTGCACGCGTTGTCGTCCCGGACATCAAGCTTGCCGCCAATGGCGCAGACTCGATTGATCTGCCTATCAAGGTGGACCTGGTGCTGGATGTGGGCAACTCGCGTACCTGCGGCATTCTGATCGAGAACCACGGGCAGTCCGGCGACGGGATGAAGCACAACTACATCCTGCAGATTCGCGATCTGGTCAATCCGGAACGGGTGTACAGCCAGCCGTTCGAAAGCCGCGTGGAGTTTGCCCAAGCATCGTTCGGCAAGGAAAACTTCTCGGTCCAGAGTGGCCGGCATGATGCGTTTCAGTGGCCGACCATTGCGCGGGTCGGTGTCGAAGCCGGGCGTTTGTCTGGCCGTCGGCGTGGTACTGAGGGTTCTACAGGCCTGTCGAGCCCCAAACGCTACCTGTGGGACGAAAACGCCTACACCCATGGCTGGCGCTTCAACAATTCCTACGTGCAGACCGACAGCGAACCCAAAGCGACCGCCGCGCCGTTCTCGCACAAGATCACCAAGCTCGGTCAGGCGTTCTACAAGCTCAAGAATGAAGACGACCGCCTGCCTGCCTGCGTTCTCACCGCAATACTCGCGCAGCTCGCTGATGACCTTCATGCTCGCCGAGGTGCTGACGCAAGCGCTGTTGCAAATCAACAGCCCGGCGCAACGCACCCGCATGGGACACACTCAGCGGCCTCGCCAGTTGTCCAGCATCATCCTGACCGTACCGCCGGGGATGCCGCAGGTAGAACGCAGCCTGCTCAACGACCGACTGCTTCAGGCGCTGGCGCTGGTCTGGAAATGCATGGGCTGGCACGAAGGCGACCTCGACCCGAGCAAGGCCAAGGGGCTGAATTCGCCCGTGCCTGCGCCTCGTGTGCCGTTGCCGCGCATAAAAGTGGAGTGGGATGAAGCCACGTGCGGTCAGCTCGTTTACCTGTACACCGAAATTCGCGAGAACTTTGCCGGTCACGCACAAGAATTCTTCGACACGCTGGCACGCCCGGACAAGGCCAATCGCGAACACATCACGCTGGCGAGTATTGATATCGGCGGCGGTACTACCGACCTGGTCATCACTGATTACTCGCTTGAGCGCGGCGCTGAACAGGCGAGCGGCAGCAACGTTTCGATCATCCCTGAACAGCGCTTCCGGGACAGCTTCAAGGTGGCCGGCGATGACATCCTGCTGGACATCATCCAGCGTTTCGTATTGCCTGCTCTGGAACAGGCGCTCAAAGACTTCGGCGTGGTATCGCCGCGCTCGCTGCTGTCGCGACTCTGCGGCGACGAAAGCACCAGCGCCCAGGAAGCCATCCTGCGCCAACAGCTAAACCTTCAAGTGTTCGTGCCGCTGGGCCTGCGCCTGCTCAAGGACTACGAAACCTACGACCCTGAATTGCCAAGCCCTGTTCACGACTACAGCTTTGCTGATTTGCTGGAAAAAGAGGCGATCAGTGACCGTATTCGCGAGTACGTGGCCGGTGGTGTACGACGCATTGATGGCGGTCGCGATGGTTTCGAGCTGGGTCAGGTGGTACTGCGTATCGATCTGCCAGCCATTCACCAGGCCTTCCTCAAAGGCCAGATCAACCTGAGCAAGATCCTCGACGCGCTGTGTGAAGTGGTCTTCCAGTATCCGTGTGACGCATTGCTGCTGACCGGTCGCCCTTCACGCCTGCCGGGCGTGCAGGCTTACATACGCCGCAAAGTGCCGCTGCCACCGGGGCGCATCGTGCCCATGAACGGTTATCGCACCGGCGGCTGGTACCCCTTCCACCGCAATGGGCAGATTGACGACCCCAAGAGCACCGCAGCGGTTGGTGCGATGCTGTGCCTGCTCAGCGAGCAGCGCAAGGTGTCGAACTTCTACTTCAGCGTGGGCCGGCTCAAGCCGTATTCGACCATGCGCCATATTGGCAAGCTGGACGAAAACAACCTGGTCATCGACCACGACATGCTGTATCGCGATGTAATCAAAAGCGACGCGCAAGGCAACGAATTCCTTCAGTTGCACGAGCCGCAGCTCGATGGTCCGCAGTTGCGGGTGCTGGGCAAAACACGCCTGGGTTATCGACAGCTCAACGCCGAGCGCTGGGTCGCGGCGCCTTTGTACCTGATCGAGCTCACCGAGCGCGGCACGCGAAAGCTGGTCGGCAAACCGACCAAGGACGGCAAGGAAGCCTGCCTGCTGCTGCGTTTTCGCGTCGATGGTGCAGATGCCGACCGTGGCGATGCAGAAATCATCGCTGAAACCCTGGTGATCGACGACAACATCGAGAGCAACACCGGTGAGTCCTTCGATCGCAAGGACGTGAAACTACAGCTCTACACCATGTTGAGCGCCGAAGGTGGTGCTTCCAACTATTGGCTCGACAGCGGGAGCGTGAGTCCGAAATGACTACTCTGACCACCAGACAGATACAACTCGCCCACGCCTGGACATCCGTTCACACCGGCGCTGGCCTGGCCCTGGACTGGGTCGCCGATGTGGCCGGAAAGGTCGAGGAAGTCGCCACCAAGGCCGACGCCCTAAGCCGTGACTTGCACCGCGCGCGCAACCTGTCCCGCAGCCTTGGGCGGGTCTCGACGACGCCCATGGGTATCGGTTTTTTCGGCTTGTCTCAGGCAGGCAAGAGCTACCTGATTTCCGCCCTGGCGGCGGACGAGAAAGGCCAGTTGCTGACCCGGCTGGGTACTCAGCAACTGGACTTCATCAAGCACGTGAACCCGGTGGGCGGCGGTAAAGAGGCCACCGGTCTGGTCACGCGGTTCACCCGCACGGCCGCGCCAAGCCTGGACCCGCACTTTCCGGTGGAGCTGCGTCTGTTTGGCGAAGTCGAGATCGCCATCATCCTGGCCAATGCCTGGTTCGAGGACTTCGATCATCAGCGCCTGAACAGCCAAGTCACCGACGCACAGATCGATGCCCTTCTGCAGCGTTTCGAGGGGCAATTGGCAGCCGCGCCGACACCCGGCGTCAGCAGCGACGACGTGGTGCTGCTATGGGATTACCTGGAGCACCATTACGCCAACGCCATGCGCCCGCTGAACGCCCGTTATTGGCCTTGCGTGGTCAAACTGGCGCCGCGCTTGTCAGTACGCGAACGCGCTCAGTTGTTCGAGCCACTGTGGGGCGGCATCGGCAAAATGACCGAAACCTACGAACAACTCGCCTCTGCCCTGCACCGTCTGGGTCTGGCAGAGACAGTTTTTGCGCCGATCAGCGCGCTGGTCACCGAGCGCGACGGGCAACTGGTACAAAGCAACAGCATCATCAACGTCGACATTCTCAGCCGTCTTGGCGGCAGCGCGGACTCGGCCATCGAGGTGCGTCCTGCCAGTGAAGGCACCTTGCGCCCCGCCGTGTCGGTGAATCGGGCCGAACTGGCGGCGCTCACCAACGAGCTGATTTTCCGCCTGGACAACGAGCCGGCAAACGCCATCGTCAATAGCGTCGATCTGCTCGACTTCCCGGGCTATCGCAGCCGGCAGAAGCTGATGAGCATCAACGAGGCCAGCGAAGTCGACAGCAATGGTACCGCCAACAATCCGGTCGCCAGGCTGTTGCTGCGCGGCAAGGTCGCTTACTTGTTTGAACGTTACACCAACGAGCAGGAAATGAACGCGCTGGTGATGTGCACCAGCACCTTCAAGCAGAGCGAAGTGGTGAGCGTCGGTCCGGTGCTCAAGAGCTGGATCGACAAGACCCAAGGCACCAGCCCCCAGCAGCGCGATGGACGGGCCAGCGGGCTGATCTGGGCGTTGACCATGTGTGACGGCTTTATCGGCGGCGCGCTCAACGGCGAGACCGTGCAGTTTCCTGAAGGCTGCGACAACATGCTCAAACTGACCATGATCGAGCGATTCGGCAACGAAGACTGGATGAAACAATGGGGCAGTACGCCCTTCAAGAACACCTATCTGGTGCGCAAGCCGCGCTTCAAGACCAGCTTCATCGAGCTGGCGGCGGACGGTGAAGAACGCGCTTACAGCGACTCATCGCACACTGCGTTACAGGCACTGCAACAAGCGTTCAGCAACAGTGAGCTGGTCAAACGCCATGTGGCAGAACCGCAAGACGCCTGGCAGGCAATGCTGACGCTGAACGACGGCGGCATGACCCGTTTCAGCGCGGCGTTCAGCCCGATCGCCAACATCGACTTCAAGTTACAGCGTATTGCCGAGCAACTGGACGAGTTGATGGTGCAGTTACTGCCGCGCCTGGAGGAGTACTACGAAGCCGGTGGCGAAGACGAACGGGCCAAGAAGAAGGTTATCGCCAACATGATTGCCCGCCCGTTCGCGACCACGCCGCACGGCAAGCATGTACTTGGCGAGCGGCTCGGTTACATGTCGTTGCCGGAACAGCAGTTGCGCGACCTTTACCTGAACGGTGATTTCGGTAGCCCTGCCAGCGACGCCACGGCAGCGGTACAGGCCGTCAGCAAGCCTGAAGTGGAATACGACATCTTCGGCGAGGCCATCGCATCGACTGCCACGGTGGAAACACCCGCAGCACCGGCTGTAGCGCCGCAATACCAGAGCCATGAACACCGGTTCGCCCGAGCAGCCTTCGATCTGTGGGCAACGCACCTGCGCAACCTCAGTCGTCGCCAGCACTTGCTGGACCTGCTGGAACTGCCCGCAGAAGCCATCGCCCTGCTGGTCAAGGAACTGGTGGTCTGCGCCGAGCGCCTGGACTTGCCATTGCAACTCAGCAATGCGCTGCTCAAACGTGCCCAGAGCGGTGTGCGCAGAGAAAACCTGGTGCAGCGCCAGGTGCTGACCGCGCAATTGCTGCTCAACGACTTCGCCGCCTGGTTCGGGCACACCGCCCAGCCGGCGGGGCAGCGGCCAACGGGCCTGCTGGGTGCCAAACAACCGCTGTTTGCTTTTTATCAAAAGGAAATGCCAGGGCGCTTCCCGCACCTCGCCGCGCAAGCCGACGACCAGAGCGTGATTTTCGCCGATGACTGGATTTCCGGCATTGCCATTCATACCCAGAAAAACGTCGGCCACCGCAAGGGCAAAGAAATCACTCCTGAGCAGAACGAGGCCATGGGCCGCGTCATCCAGGCGTTCAAAGCGAGATAATTCATGTCCATCACCATCAAACTCTCACCGCTGGCGAGCCCGGTTCCCGGCCGTGGCTTTCTCCAGGTACGTGGCTGGGAGCATGACGCAGGTAATCTGGAATTTGCCATTCAGCGCAACCAGGACGATTACTACCTGCAACACAGCCAGCAATGGGCCAATGCGCCCTGCTGGTTCGCCCAGCATTTTGTGGAAGACGCCCAAGGCGATTCGATCAGCCATGAAGTAGGCCCGGACATCGTCGACCCGCTTCTGCAGAACTCGGCAACCGGAGTATTCAATTTTCGCCTGCGCAACCCGGACGGCAGCGCCGAAGACGATAACCCGATGATGTTAATGGAGGGCCTGGCCCTGTCCGGCGCGGGCAGTGCCACCGGTCCCGGTGCCGCGCAAACTACCGTCAGCATCGCCCCGGCACAACCGACCGTGCAGCCGATGCCAGAACCTGCCCCGGTTGCGCAGCCTGAAACCATCGAGCCGCCATTGCCGGAGCCGATTGTCGAGCCCGTACCTCCAGCACCGCTGCACCAAGCCAAAAACCGTACGGTGTTGCTGCTGATTATCGGTCTGGCATTGCTCGCCATCATCGCCGCAGGGCTGTGGTTCTGGCTCAAGAAGCCGCCTGCCCCCGAGCCAACTGCCGCTGTAACCGCCCCTGCCGACGTGGCACCTCCTCCGGCAGCCCCCGCTGCGCCTTGCAGCGTCGAAGCGTTGAACACCGAAAACGAGTTGAGCTTCGTACAAGGCTGCATCAAGCAGGCCCCTGACAGCGCAACACTGTTGAATGTCATCGGTCTGGCCAAAAGCAACAAGCAATGCGGTGTCGCTCAGCGGCTTTACGCCAATCGCGCCCAGGCCGGCAATGTCGAAGTGGCCCAGGCTTACGCGCGTGAGTACGACCCCAAATACCTGCAACCCAGCGCTTGTTTCACCGCGCCGGACAATGCCACTGCCGCTTACTGGTACGAAACCATTCTGGGCTATCAGGCAGACAACGCAGAAGCCGCGCAACGTCTGAAGGAGCTCAAGCCGTGACCGTGCGCACTTTTTCACTGACCCTCATGGCTTGCATGTGCCTGGGTGCCGGCCTGGCTTCGGCGGCCGACAAACCGTTGCTGCAGGAAGGCAAGAAGACCCTGTTCCAGCGGGTGCTGACCACGCCGGGTTGCCACCTGAGCGCTGCCGCTGGCGGCCCTTCCGGCGCCGAGCAGCCTCCGTTCAGCCGTTTCTACGTTTACGAGCATGCCAATGCAGGCAATGCCGAGTGGATCAAGGTGGGGCCAGACAGTTTCGGTAAAACTTCCGGCTGGCTGCCAGCATCGTGCACCGTCGACTGGAAAATGCAGCTCACCCTGGCATTCACTAACCCGGCCAACCGCGACCGGCTGATGTTTTTCAAGGAGCGCAAAACGCTTGAAAGCATTCTGGACGCACCCGACCCGGTAAGCCTCGTCGCACCGCTACGTGCCAAGCTCAAGCAAAGCACGGTGGCACCTGGCGTGCTGGCCCAGGAGCCGGAATACTTCATCGACATGCAAAAGCAGTTTTATCTGCTGCCTGTACTGAGCGGCGAAGAAGTCATGACCGAAGCGGGTTTTCGCACTCGCATTCTCAACGTGGCGTCGGTGAGCAAGGCCGACGCAGTCGCAGCCGCGCAGCAGGCCCAGTCCGGGGCGAGTCAGGGCCAGAGCCCGGCCCAGACAGCGGCAAACGCCACTAGGGTCTGTTCCCGTTTCACATTGGTAGCCACAGAA
>NZ_ATDK01000368.1 GCF_000444135.1 Pseudomonas avellanae BPIC 631 | reverse complement strand
ATAAGATTTGAATTTTCCGTTAGTTGGTGGCTGATTTTTTCGAAAACAGTACACTAGCTTGACATCCAGGTGGCTCATCACCCTGATAGGGTGGTGAGTCCCTAATGTGCTTATTTTTAAGTAAAGCTATATGTCTAGTCACTATAAAGCTCTGCAATCTTTTCATGTCTATTTTGAGATGGTTTTGAAGGGCTTCTGACTTCGCGTATAAATTTAAATCAACCACCTCGCAGATGCGCAGTGCGCTTGCAAGAAAAAGCAGGCTTGTGAGGGCTTTCTAGTCTGTATCTGAGTTGAGTTTTATTTTGTTAGTAATGCTGAGATCTCATGCTTTTTTTCTAACGTGTTGCACTGTTCTTTTTGTCAGTGTATACACTGATGGTTTTGCTTCGCACGATGTTCAAAGGTTGGGTCAATGTGGCATTGGGATGATGTCCCTTGCCTTTCTTTTTTTTCACCGCGTAATTAACGCTACTAGTAGTGGCCTTTTTCCATTTTGGGTCAAGGTTGTTTTTCGAGGTCTGTTATTGGTAGGGCTTTTGTCCAGTCTTATGGCTCATCAACCAACTTGGGCACTAACAGAGTTATCAACTCTACTACTCTCCTGCGCAATTGCCACGGCATTCACCCTGCAAAGACAACATCACGGTGCCCAACTGGATCGCGCCTTTATAGGCTTCGTCATCCTTATCTGCACTGTTAAAACAATCCAGTTTCTATCCGCCTCCACAGCAGCATTCCTCAGCTCCACCCCAACCCTGGACACCGACCTCCTACTCGACGGCTTTTCCAACAAGCGTTTTTACGGCCAATTCCAGACCTTCACTCTGCCCTTACTGGTGCTGCCACTACTATTTCCCTCCACACGACGCTCAATCAAGGTCGGTTTGTTCTGTCTGACCAGCCTCTGGTGGATGATCGCGATCAGTGGAGGAACTCGCGGTACATGGCTGGGCATGGCGGCTGCGGTTGCCGTAACGTTTTGCCTCGGGCGTGCCGGACGCCGCTGGGCCGTGTGGCAACTGGGCGCGGCCTCGACGGGGCTCCTGCTGTTCAGTCTGCTATTCAGCGTGCTACCAAGCCTGTTGGGCATCGAAGTCAGCAATTTCGCGGGCGACCGCCTGACGACCTCACTGTCCGCACGCGAAATCCTCTGGCAACAAGCATGGGAAATGATCAAACAGCGCCCGCTTCTTGGGTTTGGTCCCATGCATTTCGCTGACATATGGAATGCCGTGGCGGCGCACCCACATCAGGCCATTCTGCAATGGGCCTGTGAATGGGGAATCCCCTCGACGTTATGCGTGGCAGGCCTTGCGCTATATGGGTTGAGTACCACTGCGGTGCTGTTGCGCAAGCGTGCGCAGTCTCTTGAACCGGTTGATCTGATGCGCCTATGCCTGTTCGCCAGCCTCATCGGCGCTCTGACCCAGTCTATGGTCGACGGGGTGATCGTCATGCCTTATTCACAGCTCTGGCTGGCGATCATTGTAGGCTGGCTGCTGGCGTTGCATGAATGGCAAGCAGCCCCTCGTCCTGCCAGTGTTGCGCTCAGTCGTGCGTGGCTGCTTTGCCTGACGCTTGCGACAGGCATGATTCTCTACACCATTGTTCGCGACTTACCCGACATGGACACACGCAGGCAGCAATTTAGTGAAGATTTCGGTGGGCGATACCTTCCTCGCTTTTGGATGCAGGGCGTTATTGCGCAACCTCCCGCAAGATGACTACGACACTTGTGCTAGCATTTTGTGTACGAGGCTCAATCCTGGGACGAGTGGGTAGAAACTAGTCTTGGTAAGCGGTAGATAAAGTATTTTCTTTCGGAGTATTCAATGGCTGCAAAGATGCCTTTACAGGGCACTGAAACTCCATCGAATTTCTCGGTATTTTCTCTGTTGAGGAAAGGCAGTCCTCTGATCGTTCAGTGGATGTCAACGATTTATGGCGCTTTGATGTCGCTTGGAATCTCGGTTCTCCTGGCGAGAAGCATGGGGCCGGATGCTTTTGGCGCTTACACCTACATTTATGTTCTCGCTATGTTTCTGGCACTGATTCAGGACGCGGGACTTAAAACCCTTTTTCTACGTGAGCGAGCTTCTCCTACGGCAGCCCTGAAGGCGTTGAATCAAACGTTGCCGCGCCAGGCGTTATTGCATCTTGTGATCAGCAGCCTGGTGTTGATGCTGCTCGCCTGCCTGGCTTCCCGCTGGGTAGAGGGTGTGGCGCTGGCTGCGGCAGTGTTCTGCTTCGGCGCAATAACACTGGTTACATGGTTATCGTCCTGGCTCAAAGGCGCGGGCGAGTTTTCCAAGGACGCGTTCTTTCAAGTTTGTGCTCGTAGTCTGAGCGCGCTGATGATCCTGTCCAGCATCGCTATCTTTGGCCTTACACCCGTAGCGATTTTTTCTGCCTGGGGGCTTGGCCTGCTGCTGACATTCGTCTGGTTTCGGCGAGATCTGCCTGTGCTGATCAAAGCGCCTCTGGTGTTGCCTGTATGGGCTTACCGCAGCGCGTTCGTCTTTCTGTTACTAGACCTGCTCACAACAATCTACCACCGCGTAGACATCGTCATTTTGCATAGCGTGCTGGGCTATGTTCCGCAGGTGGGTTCCTATGCCGTTGCTTGCCGTTTGATCGACGGTGTCATGCTCTTGGCAACTCCCGTAGCGTTAGTCATGTTCCGACGCATGCGGCATCTGGCGGAGACGCCCGGCGGTAGCGTTGATTTCAGTCGCAAGGCGATACTGATGGCTTTTGCGATTGGTGCATTGCTGGCGGGTGGGGGCTGGATGTCAGGCGGATGGGGAGTTGGCTTGCTTTTCGGTAGCGCTTACGTAGATGAAACGCAGCCGATCATGGGTTGGTTGTCGATTTCGTTGTTCTTCGCTCTTCCGAACTATGTTCTTACGCAATGCGCGGTCGCAACTCATCGAGAGCGCTTTTTCCTGGTCAGCGCTGCATTTTCGTTACTGGTAAACGTGTGCCTTAACGCCTGGCTTGTCCCATTGCACGGGGCTCTGGGGGCTGCATGGGCAACTGTCTCTTCAGAGGCCATACTGACTCTTTGCCTGGTGCTGGGCGGTATGCTCGCAGTAAAAAACGACACGTCTGCTCAATAAGGCCCTCGCCTTAAACAATCCGCCGAGGGCCTGGATGTCGGCGGAGTCGAATTTGAAGTACCACGGGAAGCTCCAGCCGATGCCTCCGTTGCGACTAAAGATGATTTATCGAGTGTCTTGAGTTCGGCGTCTGACCTTTCGTAGGACTATTCATCTTTCTTCATAGGTTCAGTCCTGATCCATACGATTCCCCCAAACGGACATTGATTGATGCCTGAATCAGGCTCAAAATCCCCCGCTTCATCACCTCATGCAATGGAGGGGGCATATGAACACCACTACATCACCCAGCCGCCTCCTCGGGTTAGGCCTCTATACCCCAGCGGAAGCCTCGTCATACACTGGCATTCCTTCCAAAGACATTCGCAGATGGATGTTTGGCTATAGCGCGGCAGGGGTCGATCACCCCGGCCTCTGGACTCCGGAAATTGCATTTCTTGATGACAAGCTGCTCGGCTTCCACGACCTGCTGGAAATTCGCTTTGTCCATGCGTTTCGCCAGCATGGCGTCAGCTTGCAAGCGATCCGTAGTGCTTCGTTACAAGCCCGAGAGATGTTCGGCCAGCGCTATCCGTTTACGTGCAGACGCTTTCAAACCGACGGGCGGGATATATTTGCAACCGTTTTGGACGAAACCGGCGACGAGGCGCTGCTGGATCTGGTCAAGCGGCAATATGCCTTCAAACAGGTCATCACACCGTCTCTGTATGAGGGCATTGATTACGCCGGTGAAGAGTCGGCAAAACGTTGGTATCCGGTCAAGCGCAGCAAGGCGGTGGTGTTGGACCCTGCAAGAAACTTCGGCAAACCAGTACTGACAAGCACCGGAATCGACACCGCCGCCATTTACCATTCCTATCTGGCTGAAGGTCAGAGCGCGAAGCGCGTGGCACAACTCTATGAGATTCCGCCAGCAGCAGTGGAAGCGGCAATCGCTTTTGAGCATCGCCACGCAGCTTAGCTGCATGGCTTGGTAGCGACTACCGCTGTGTTTTAAGGAGCTGAACTCACCGCACAACTGTAGTGGTCTAATGATTCCGGACACTCATTTAGGCGAGAATATCGCCAGATATAGAGGTGTCTGATGACCAAACAACGCCGTACCTTTTCCATTGAATTCAAACGCGAGGCCGCAG